>JAADFV010000361.1 GCA_013152695.1 Chloroflexota bacterium
CGTCTTTCCCTGTGGCAAGCCAGCCCCGTCACCACCCTCAACCTCGCCACCAATGACATCGAAGCAGTACGGGTGATGGCCGAACTGCTAAGTACAAACACGTAAGTGGTGAGGGATAATTGACGTTATTTCCTTACAAATACTCCCTAAAACTGTCATTCTGAACGGTTTTTTAAGGTCAACAAACATCAAAGGGATGCGAATATCAACACGAAAAGGCCCATCATGGTGCCAATTCTAGTGAAGAATCTAGCTATTCATCTACCGCTAGACCCTTCACTAGCGTTTCCTGGCCATGTCAGTTGTGCATTCGACCCGTTCAGGGTGACACATTGTGTTTTCTTATCCAACCAAACTTCTGTGTTTGTACTTAGTCTGGGTACTGGCAATAATGCCCCTCATTTGAGCTTGTCGACAGAAATCAGGCCCCGTTTGAGGGCAAAACGAATGACGTCGGCTTGGTGGCGGAAGCGCATCTTGTGTGATAACGATAATGCTCCGCTGTACGCAACTTGATGCCGAGCTGGTTGGCTATCGCCTGTGTCGTCTCTCCCTGGGCTACTAAGCTCAGGATTTCGCGTTCCCGGCGCGTAAGCTCCTCGTATTCATCATTGACAGACTTTTCTTGACGCAGGTAAGCCTTGATGTCGTCATGATTGAAAGGTGGGCTGAGGTAGATTTCGTCATCCATAATCCGCCAGATGGCTTCCACAAGTTCGTCTGTGTTGATATCCTTCACGGCGTAACCCATTGCACCCCGGCGGAGAGCTTCGGCCACATAGGCAATTTCTTTGTGCATCGAGAGCACCAGAACTTTGGTGTGCACACTCGCTTCTTGTACCTGGCGTAGAATTTCGTTTCCCGACAAACCCGGCATCATCAAATCCAAAATAAGGATATCGGGACGCAAACGGATGACTTCTTCTACGGCAGTCAGGCTATCATTCGTGCCTCCAATAACCTCGATTCTGGGTGCCTTGTTCAAGGCAGCCTCTAGCCCGCGGATAACGACGTCGTGATCATCGACCAAATACACTGTAGTCATGCGCATTTCGAAACTCCTACACTGCATGATCAGGGATAAGGGGGAGCGTTGCGATGATTTCGACACCTTGATCCGGGGCTGCTTCGATCTTAAAATTCCCTCCCAAATGCTTGATCCGTTCCCGCATGCCGGCAATACCGCTTGAATTGGGTTTGTTTTTCAGGATCGACTTATCGAAGCCCACACCATCATCTCTGATTTGGAGCTCGATGGTTTCTTCATCGGCCCAGACCATGACATCGACATGTTTGGCCCGGGCATAGCGGGCGATATTGGTCAAGGCTTCTTGGATGATACGGTAGGCGGTGGTTTCGATCTCGTTGCCAAAGCGACGGTTGAGCCCAT
The DNA here is from genome assembly GCA_013152695.1 of Chloroflexota bacterium. The sequence continues at coordinate 1,391 of JAADFV010000361.1, forward strand.
TATGCGAGAAGTAGACGGGTAGAGTGGTGCGTTGGCTATAGTGCTCAAAATACCACAGTAAAGTGGGGAGGAGGCCGAGATCATCAAGAAGGGGCGGGCGTAGATCGAGGTACAATTCACGCACCTGATCCATCAGGTTTGTCACTAATTCCTGGGCTTCTGCCACATCCGATTGTACGGCCGATCCTGGCTCTGTGTCCATACGATCCAAGATCAGCTTAAGGCCCGTCAGGGCCTGACCCACTTCGTCATGAAGATCACGGGCAATATGACGGCGTTCCTCTTCCTGGACCTGCACCAGTCGGTACGATAAGGCCTCCAGCTGCGCGTGACTCTCCTTGAGTTCGTTATAGAGTCGAACATTTTGTAAGGCTACGGCCAGACGCCCAGCTACTTCTTTGGCGATCTGAACATGTGTATCGGAAAAAGCATGGGGCTCCCGTGAGCCAATATTGAGACTACCGAGATGTTTTCCTTGCACAAGCAGGGGAACGCTGATGAAAGAAGAGATGCCTTTGTGATGTAGTTTGTTAAAAACGGGCGATATCTCGAGTATTTCCTCGATATCATGGATGGTGGACGGGATTTCCTTCATCTTTTTGGCATACATTTCTTGAGGAATGCTCAAACGAAAGACGCCTTTCGGCACGGAAGAGCTCCGGCTACGGTTGTGTTCACCGATCATTTGAGCTGTCTTGGTTTTGTTATCCAGCAAAAAGATGCTAATACAGTCGGTGGTCATCAGGGTCGCCAATTGTTTAAAGGCGACGAGTGATAAATCCTCGAGGGTATGGCTGGTAAGACCGGCGGCATCGATCTCTCGTAGTGCTTCCAGTCTACGTGTGTACTGCTCCATTCGTTTCTGGGTTTCGACCAGGTCTGTAATATCAAAACCTGTACCCAAGACAATGTTTTCCCCCCCTGTTTCAATCAGCCTACCTTTGTAATCCAACCAGCGTACTTCCCCTTGTTTGGTCAGAATTTTAATTTGATCGTTCTGGATGATTTCTTCACCACGTAAGAGTGCCTGAATCTGCTCTCGCAATGACTGGCGATGGTCGGGGTGAACGATTTCCCAGGAGCTCATATGGCGCAACTCGGCAAGGGAATAGCCGGTAATCGTCACGGCAGCAGGATTCACATAAAAAAGCTCTTCTTTGTTGAATAGGAAAATAGCAGCATTGGTTGTTTCGGCCAAGGTACGAAAGCGTTCTTCGCTCTTCTGCAGCTCTGCAAACATTTTCTTACGATGGCTGATATCACGAAAAACGACTTCGATCGCGACTTGCCCCTTTTCTGTAAAGGGAAAGCCAGCCACTTCGACCGTGACATAGCTGCCATCCAGGCGCCGAAAACGTTCTTCGACAAATGTCGTGCTCTTGCCCGTCTGCAATATCTCTTGAATGCGCTCGAGAACGGTAGCGCGGTCATCGACATGAACAAAATCTAGAGCTGATTTGCCCAATAGCTCTGTAGGCGAATCCAGATTTAGGATACGCAGAGCCTCTTCGTTCACGTAAACGATACGGCCATTTTTATGCACAGCGACGCCATCAGGCATGAGTGATAGGAGCTGTCGATAACGTTGTTCATTTTCGCGTAGGGCCCTTTCGATACGCCTGGCCTGGGTCTCGTCCTGGATGATCAAGAATATCCCCGCTTGCCCCCCTTTGGTGATGCTCGTCATTTTAATTTGTGTAATGCGGATCTCATCCTGACGAGGTTTGAGTCGGACTTCCTCGATGGCACTGGCCCCATCTTTGTCCAGGAGTTGTTCAAGCAGGCGTTCGACACATGGCTTGTCGGCAGGATGCACGTAGTTGAGGAATGGCTCTCCCACGAGCGATCGTTCAGGATTTTTGCCGAGGAACTGTCGTGCCGTCCTGTTTTCGCTGACGATTATTTTGTCCCGAAGCATGAGAATGCTGTTAGGGGACAGATCCCTCAGTCGCTGATTATAGGCAATGCTATCCCCAAGGCATTTCTCGGCATGCAGGCGGGCGGCGCGTTCTTGCGCAAGGGCCTGTCTGAGTTGTTTGACCTGCGTGCGGAGGTCTGTGTGGTTTACGGTTGTCATAGTGCCTCCATGAGAGTTAGGGCGATAAACCCTTGGCCTGGGCAACATGGGGCTGGGGTAAGCCCAGGAGCTGTTGCACCTGTTGTCGAAGCATTGCTGGTCTTGCGGTGGTGTAAAAATGATAGGAGGGGGAGGTGTTTATGGTGCTGAGGTGGCGGGATTCGAGCAGGTGTTGTACCTGCCTGGCCACAGCGGGGGCCGGATCAATGATAGTGATGTCAGGGCCCAGCACCTGTTGAATGGTCGGGGTCAGAAAAGGGTAATGGGTACAGCCCAGTACCAGTTGATCAACGTGGTGGCGCCGGAGTGGTGCCATCACTTGTTGTAAATAGGCTTTAACCTCAGGTCCATCCAATTGACCTGCTTCCACCCATTCTACGAGGTGAGGGCATGTCAGCGTATGCACCTCAACCCCTGAAGTAAAACGCTCTATCAGGTGCTGGAAGCGCTCAGCGTGTAAGGTTCCTGCGGTTGCCATCACGCCAACGCGTCCCGTTTTTGTCTGTCTACTGGCAGGTTTGACCGCAGGCTCCATTCCTACGATGGGGAGTTCGGGCCAACGCTTACGCAGGCTAGAGAGGGCAGCCGCCGAAGCTGTATTGCAGGCGATTACCACCAATTTGACTCCTTGCCCTAAAAGCCAGGTGGTTGCGGCATGGCTGAGCGACTCTATCTCAGAGCGTGAGCGATTTCCATAGGGCACATGTGCTTGATCCGCTAAATAGATAATATTTTCTGTGGGCAAGAGGGCAGAAATCGCTTTCCAAACGGATAGCCCACCTACACCGGAATCGAATACACCAATCGCACCCTCGTTCATCGTCTTTGTTCCGGACTGATGGCAAGGGAGTGAGTACGGCCTGGGGCCGCAAATTGTGTGCAGGCTTCAACAAAACGGCGAAAGAGGTTGAGCATGATGGGATCGGCCACCAGCTCCTCAGGATGCCATTGTACCCCCATGGCAAAAGGATGTCCTTCGATTTCGATTGCTTCGATCACCCCTCCGGGCGATTTTCCCACGACGCGTACGCGTTGACCGATCGTACGAATAGCCTGATGATGGAGCGAGTTTACAGCAATTTGTGTACCCGTAATGCGCCCCACGTGACTATCTGCCTGAAGCTGGACGCTATGCGAGAGAAAGTCGCGTGCATAGCCGTTCCCCCGAAAATCGTGCCGATCTGCTCCCACCATCATCGTTTCTACATCCTGATACATGGTCCCGCCCATCGCTACATTCATCACTTGATGTCCGCGGCATACACCAAAAATAGGTTTATTCGCGGCAACGGCCCAGCGTGCCAACAGAATTTCTACCCGATCACGCTCCGCGTCGACGATGCCCAAGCGCTTGTGAGGAGTCTCTCCATAAAAATGCGGGTCGATATCAGGCCCACCCCCGAGAAAAAGGCCGTCGAGACGTTCACAGATACTGTGGTAACTCTCCTCATCGAGTTCCAGAGGAATCTGTAAAGGTATCCCTCCTGCCAGCTTTAGGGCATGCGCATAAGTAGTGCGTAGCCCCTGAATGACTTTGTTAGGTTCAAGCTGAAATAGTTGTGTGGGAATTCCGATGACAGGGCGAGGATAAGAGGATGGGGTAGAGGGAGCCAAGGGTTATGTCACCTGATTGAAGAGAGGGTTGAAAGGCAGAGCCCACATATTTTGAGAGCGTATTTGAGAAAAGACGCTGTGGGCCCCGCAACTTGAAAGGATTATATCGAAACGGTGGCTAATTTGCCAAGCAAGCATGAAATCGAATAGTATTAGCAATGCGAACAACCCGTCTTGATCATAGTCGTTCATCCAGAGTCCTGGCTGCCATGAACTCATTTGGGCAGGTAAGGATGATGGTCAGCCCATAGATTGGTTGTGCTGTCAACGACGACGGCTTGGTTAATGGCTTCTGGTCGCAGGGCCACAGAGTCTGTGTTCATTCGGTAGTGCACATAACCTCCCCGACTTTAGCTGGGGGGAGTGCAGTACCGTTTATCTTGCCCGATGCTCCGCGCCAAATCCGTGATTTCTGCTGGCCAACCAAGCTTATAATCGCCGTCTTGATAGTAAGCAAGGACGGGGCAAACAGTGAAAATTTCCTTGTGGCGGCCATAACCTTTTAATTTCTTTGCCGTCTTCAATTTCGGAGCGCCCAGCGCGCATTACTCATAATTTCAGGTTCCCCTTTGATTTGATATCTCACTGAGGTCAATATTTTTATATGGGACACTACGCAACTTACACCATGCCAAAGCAACCTACTGCAGAACGGCGCGAATTAAATAAGCGCGATAAACGGGAGCGTCTGTTGACGGCGTCATTACGCTTGTTCAGAGAAAAAGGGTATGATCAAACAAAGGTTGCGGATATTACGCGCGCGGCTGGCGTCGCCAAAGGTACGTTTTTCAACTATTTTCCCAGTAAAGAACTGGTTCTTTTGGCCTTGGGCGAGCAGATGTTGGGGCGCATGGCACGGATGCCGGCAGCAGATTTTGCCCAAAAAACAACTGCGCGCGCAAAAATTAAGGCCATTTTTCGAGCACTTGCCTTAGGTTTAGATGCCGATCGCGAGTTGGTGCGTGAAATGGTGTATCGAGGCTTGCGTCTTCCCGATCTTATCAACAGCGATAGGGCTAAGCTCGATTTTCGGGCGATGTTGGTTCTCCTCATCGAACAGGGTAAACGCCAGGGGGAGATATCGCAACGGGCAAATGCCGATTTTATTGCCGATACGCTTTACATGTTATATTTTCAGCAGATTGTGAATTGGTGCAGTACTGATTTCAAGACCTCTCTTACCGAGAGAATGAATGAGGTCGTTGATTTGGTATTTGACGGCGTAGGTGGGGAGAATTGATTTAAGTTTTTGGATGCAGGTAAGTCAGTACCTTGAACTGAGAAGAAATGCCGCGAATAAGGGCATGAAACAAAACTGAGTTGCGTAAAAAGCCGGGATTACTACCCCGGCTTTTTTGTGTTATTGCCCTTCTTTGTGGTTGTATAGGTGGCCTGTCATTGAGCAGTAACCAGCTCTGCTGATAGTTCATCTTTTTTCTCCTCTTGAAACACCTCATACCCTTCTCCACACTCTCTTTATGTCTGATCAATTTCTCTCACCTTTAAGTATCAGTGTTATTGCCCCGGCAATAGTTAACGCACATCGCCATTTAGGCGCTACTTTTTCTTTAGCACACACTTCTCCTAACACAGAAGAACTTTTGCGCTGGCGCCAAATTTCGCTGGCTGACATCATCGTGCAGTCCTGGCAGGCCGATCGTGAACTCGTGGCGACCCTTCTCCAGGTTTCGCCTACTGCGCTGACGGCAAGATCGGCCGGGAAAACGAGCAAGAGCATTCGCCAGGCTGCAGCATTCATCGAATCTGCCTCAACAGCCAACAAGCGGCTCCGGCGCTGGTCGCAGGCTGTCCAGGCGATGTCCTGGAGCCAATCGCAGTTGTTACAGGTCATGGAAGAAGTCGAGCCGATGATCTCGTTGGCTGTCGAGACTGTAGAGCAGACGGCCTGGGCGGCAGTGGGGAGCTATCAGCTTCTCACAAAAATGTTGTCACGGCGCTTTGCTGCTGGTGCCCCAAAATGGGCAGCGGATATTGTTCAGGGGGTGGTGACGCCGGATAGCCAACAGGTCGATGATTGGGCGCAGGGGATGGCCATCGAGGTGTGGCTTGAGCGTTGGGGACATCGTGCCGATTTTGAGCTAGAATTGGCCACGCCTCGCCTTGCCGAACTCGATCTGGCGTGGTGGCCACGAGGGAATAGGGGCGTGAGCTGGAATCCTCAGCAAGCGCAGAATCACAGCCGCAACGCCACAGAACAGGCATTGGCCAAAGCAGGTTGGTTACATCGCGCATCCCTACAGAAGCAAATTGCTCTTACCCGTCAAGCTCTAGCCGCGCATGGCGAAGCCCGTGATGCTCTTGCTCTCACTCTGGCGGCCACACGTCGTTGGTGTCTGGCGGCGGCCGCCGAAGGCAAGCAAGGCGATCGCATCCACAATTCAGATGAGGTATTTCTTCTGGAGTTGGAGGAGATCAAGCAGATGTTGACCGGAGAGTGGCATCACCGGCGCTTTGTCGAAGCGCAGATCAGTGGCCGTGCTCCCCAGCTCATGACCCCGGCAGCGACAGCATCTAGCCCTTTGGGCATCGTTGATGCACCATCCAGGGAAGCAGCAGTGTCATTGTCTCAGCCTGAGACACTATCCTCGTTGCAGGCAGGTAGCACTGCTCTAGTGCCACGAACCAGCGCCTTGTGGACCCCGCTTTTCCTGCAAGCCGCCGGCGTTATCCTTACAGAAAGCTCGTTTTTGTCCCACGGCGCCGCTGTCGCCAGAGGGGGCGGATTTCCTTGTGTCTTAAATAGTCGATAGTCCTCAATCGTCGCGATGTTGCTCTAGAACGATGTACAAGGTAACATAGGACAGCACATCCAGCCAGGCAAACTGGCCTACCAGCAGCATACTGCTCTTGTTAGCCATCGATACCCGAGAGTCCTACTTCCACTCCTAATTTTCCTCTCGATCGTCATTATGTCCTACAACTTGCATCCCCTTCGTATCTTTAGCGGTTCTGCCAACCCTGCCTTGGCTGAGGAAATTGTACACATCCTCAATCGACCGTTAGGCAGAAGTACCACCCGTCGTCTGCCTGACTCAGAAATCCATGTGATGATTGATGAACTGGTGCGAGATGATGATGTCTTCATTATCCAACCTTGCCCCGAGCCGGTGAATGATCACCTCATGGAATTGATTTTCTACATCGATGCCTTTCGTCGTGCCTCGGCGCACGCTATCAATGTCGTCATTCCTTACTATCCTTACGCCCGTCAAGAGCGCATGGCGCGCGGGCGGGAAGCGATCAGCGCGCGGGTGGTAGCGACTATGTTGGAGACGATGGGCGCCTCTCGCGTCATCTATGTCGACATTCATTCAGAAGCCACGCAAGGTTTTTTCACCATTCCTGTAGATCCCCTTTCGGCGATGACGGTATTTGCAGACCATTTTCGGCAACTTGAGCTAGTAGAGCCGGTTGTGGTGGCGCCTGATCTGGGCCGAACCAAGTTGGCTGGACGTTTTGCCCGCCTCCTCGACCTGCCTCTTGTCGTCATGCACAAACGACGTATGAACTTTGCCAGTGTGGAGACGATGGCTATTGTCGGCGACATCAAAGGAAAAACGCCCATTATTTTCGATGATATCATCGCTGGAGGCAGTGTACTGACTCAGGTGGAAGGTCTGGTAGAAGTAGGAGCGAGGCCAGAGGTCTATCTTGCCATCACTCATCCTGTTTTGTTGCCGAGCGTCCTCGAACGACTGGATGCTCCGCACATCAAACAGTTGATCGTCACGAACACTATTCCAATTCCTCCCGCCAAACAACACCCCAAGCTTAAAATTCTTTCCCTGGCCCCACTTCTTGCTGAAGCCATCGAACGCATCCATGGCGGAGAATCGATGGGGCCCCTTCTGAAACATCTTGGTTAAGGAGTTTGTTATGTTCCGACGTGAACGTCGACTCGATACTGATCAAATACAATTGACAGTGAACCCCAATGTTACCCTGCGCGGCGAAGTCATCTGCGATGGTTCGGTGCGTATCGATGGCGTTATGGAGGAAGGTCGGATCAAAACGCTGGGCAATGTGATTATTGGCGCCGATGCCCGCGTCATGGCTGATATCCACGCCGATACTGTTTCTATTGCCGGGGCCTTCAAGGGTACGATTGAGGCACAGCGCCTGGAGCTTTTGGCTGGGGGGCAAGTGTGGGGAACTGTACGTGTACACTCGTTTTATATCGACGAAGGTGCTACCCTTCAGGCCGAGCTCATCATGGTAGATGACACCGTAGAGGACCCCTTCACTTCAGAAAAGGAAGCACCGTCAGCCGACTCCTGATTTTCGCCCTTTTTCAGCATTATTGCGGTGTGATTCGGCGGAGGCGTCTGCCTCACGCCAACCAATGAGCTCCTTCTTAGCGCAAAGCAAGCTCAATCGCCTGAGCCAATGAGCGTGCTTCGCGGATGACCATGCCCGAGGGAAAATCCTTTTGGCTCTGCTTGCCCACGCGACGGGGTACAATGGCCTGGCTAAACCCTAACTTTTGCGCTTCACCCAGGCGGCGATGTAGCTGGCTGACAGAACGCAATTCTCCACTCAGGCCCACCTCACCCACAAGCACCAAATCCGCGGCTACGGAGCGATTGCGAATGCTGGAGGTGATGGCCACGGCAATTGCCAGATCGCTGGCCGGTTCCGTAATTTTAAGGCCTCCGACCACATTTACGAAGATATCCTGATCGGATAAACGCAGGCCCACCCGCTTGGAAAGTACCGCCGAAATAAGGAGAAGACGGTTGAAATCAACACCATTGGCCGTTCGACGGGGTTGGGCAAAAGAGGTGGTCGAGGCCAGGGCCTGCACTTCGACCAGCAAGGGGCGTGTACCCTCCATGGGCACAGCAATGGTACTTCCCGAGGCATTGGGTAGGCGTTCTGCCAGGAATATCTCTGAAGGATTGAGGACTTCCACCATGCCTTGCGCCTTCATTTCGAATACGCCCACCTCATTGGTGGAACCAAAGCGGTTTTTAACCGAGCGAAGAATGCGATAGCTGTGAAAACGATCGCCTTCGAGATAAAGCACCGTATCGACCATGTGCTCCAAAATGCGAGGTCCGGCAAGGGTTCCTTCTTTGGTGACATGTCCCACCAAAAAGAGGGGAATGTTTTGGGCCTTAGCCAGGCGTAGAAGTAAAGAAGCACATTCTCGTACCTGGGTGACGCTGCCGGCGCTGGATTGATAACCATCAAGATAAACAGCCTGAATCGAATCGACGATAATCAAACCAGGTTGCAAACGCTCGATTTGTTTGATGATATTGTCGAGATTTACATCTGCCAGTAAATATAATGATTCGCTCTTGATGCCCAGGCGCGTGGCACGCTGCTTGATTTGATGCGCGGACTCTTCGCCGCTGACGTATAAAACCTTGGCGCCACTGCTGGCGACATCAGCAGCCATCTGGATGAGTAAGGTACTTTTACCAATGCCCGGGTCGCCGCTAATGAGCACACCCCCTCCCGGCACAATACCACCTCCCAAAACGCGCGCCAATTCGGGCATTTGCATGGCGATGCGTGCACTATTTTCACTTTCGACTTGGGGGAGTGGCACGGGGCTAACGCTATTCTGAAAAGCATACTTAGCACGCGATTTCTGGCTTGGTTCTGCTTCGAGGGTAGTTTCGACAATGGTATTCCAGGCCCCACAATGGCTACACCGCCCCGACCATTTGGCCTGGCTATGCCCACATTCGGAGCAAACATAAACGGTTCTTTGTTTGGCGGCCATGCTTTCAGATCCTTGAATGAATGGTTAGGTCATTTGTTCTACTTGCATTGTACCTGAACATTATTTTGCCGTCAATTACGCACTCTTTCGGCGAGACTGTAACAATTTAGGCGGCATTTGGGGGATCGGAGATGCGACGCACTTCGGAAGTGTGTCGTATCTGGGGTCAATGAAAACTTCTGGGACCGTACTCAGCGTCTTGCCAGACTTTGCCCAAACTGAGGTAAGTGATTTAGCATTGATCACATTCCAAGCATTATCGTCTACCCATCCTGTTTCAAATACACCCGCCACAAAGGATTTTTGCCATGCGTTTACAATTTTGGGGAGCAACTCGCACAGTTACGGGCTCGATGCACTATTTGGAGGTCAATGGGAGCAAGATCCTCCTGGATTGCGGTTTATTTCAGGGAAAACGTGCTCTCAGTTATGAGCGCAATCTAAATTTTCCCTTTGACCCGGCAGAAATCGATACCCTCATTCTCTCCCATGCTCATATCGACCACAGTGGGAATATTCCGAATTTCATCAAGCAGGGCTTTACGGGGAATATCTATTGCACACCGGCGACGCGCGATCTGGCCGCGGCCATGTTGCCCGATAGCGGCCGCATTCAAGAGCAGGACATCGCCTATCTCAATAAAAAACGAGCGCGCAAGGGCCAGCCTCCTGTACAACCGCTGTACACGATGATGGAGGCGATGGATAGCCTGCAATTTTTTGTGAGTCTGCCCTATTGGCGTACATTACCCGTCGCTCCGGGTGTCAAACTTACCTTTTTTGATGCCGGTCATATTTTGGGAAGCGCCATTGTCGTTCTCGACATCACCGAAAACGGCACGAAAAAACGTCTCGTATTTTCAGGAGATCTGGGACGAAAGGGGATGGCGATTTTACGCGAGGTACAGTACATCGACAGTGCTGACTATGTCATCATGGAGAGCACTTATGGCAAAAGGGATCATGAATCGCTCAATGAAGCCAGCCAAAAATTACGCCAGGCTGTCAACAGCACGTGTCGCCAGAACGGTAAACTGCTGGTGCCTGCCTTTGCCGTCGGCCGCACACAGGAATTGGTCTATGGTTTGCACAAGCTCAGCGATGCCCACAAGATTCCTCGCATTCCCATTTTTGTAGACTCGCCCCTGGCAGTCAACGTCACCGAAGTTTTTCGTCTGCACCCTGATTCCTACAATGCCGAGGTGCGGCACTTCATGGCCGAAGACAAACACCACAATCCCTTTGGCTTCGAGCAACTAACCTATGTGCGAAAAGTGGAAGATTCGAAGGATCTGAATTTTTTGCGCGAACCGGCTATGATCATCGCTGCTTCGGGCATGTGTGAAGGTGGGCGTATTTTGCATCATCTCAAGAACAACATTGAAGACCCGCGCACCACCATCCTCTTTGTGGGCTTTCAGGCTGAAAATACGCTGGGGCGCCGCATTCTCGAGGGGGTGTCGCCCGTGAAGATATTTGGGGAGGAGTATGAAGTACGGGCTAATATCGAGCGGATCGAAGGCTACAGCGCTCATGCCGACCGTGGTGAACTCAAAGCCTGGGCCACTCATTTCGACCGCAAGCGTCTCAAGAAGTTCTTCCTCGTCCATGGCGAGCTCGATGCCGCCGCGGCTCTTTCGGTTTCATTGGAGGGTGCAGGCATTGCTAATGTCATCATTCCTGAACGGGGTGATGCCTTCGATTTGTAGGTCACGCTCAAACAATTATTGTCAAGATACTGAGATTGTGTTAGCATTAACGTGTTTCATTTCCTGGCGCGGTTCAGTTTGCTTTCGCACGTCCTTTACAAATCAGACTTGGATTTTTTGGTAAATATGCGTGTTATGTTGTGTACAGCGTATGTTTCCCTGGCATAACACGAAATGATGAAGCCGAACCATGCCTAGTCCTTTTCTTTTTTGATCCGGTGTAGATAATTTATTTTATCCATTTATTCATCCATTCATTCATTTCTCACTGGAGCGCGGCAGCTTGCTTGCAGGTTCTTTGGAACCAACAAGCCTCCTGCTGAGTCTTACAATTGAATAATCTCAAGGAGGCGCATCTCGTGATTCTTGATCGTATCTTTCGTTTTATCGGACTTATCTTTTTTGCAATTATTGGGTGGCAATCTGGCGTCATTATTACCCAGTCACCAAATCCACTCAACGACATAGGTGCTCTACAGATCATTGTTCCCCTCACCATCGTGGGGAGCATTGTCGGCTGGTTTATCGCTCCCTGGCTGACCACGCGCCCCGCCATTTGGGCGATGCGGAGCGTACGGAATATCCCTATCGAGGAAGTTGTTGCCGCTACCATCGGCTTGGCCTTAGGGCTCCTCGTGGCAGCTTTACTGACCGTTCCTCTTACGCAATTGCCCGATCCTTTTGGGGCCATTCTGCCTTTTGCTGTGAGCATCATTTTTGGCTATTTGGGGGCGATGATTGCGGTTTTACGGCGAGATGACTTTGGTCGTTTGTTGAATTGGCGACATCGGCAGCATCCCGAACCGATGACCATCGCTGTGAGTGAAACAGCATCTGTGAGTGGCGCCCACCCCCTCTTGCTCGACACCAGCGTCATTATCGATGGTCGTATTGTAGATGTGGCAAAAACCGGTTTCCTGGTGGGGCCCTTATTGGTACCACGCTTCGTGTTAACCGAGCTGCAGTACATTGCCGATTCTTCCGATGCTTTGCGCCGTGCTCGCGGTCGCCGTGGCCTGGAAGTTCTGGATGAATTGAAGAATCTGGAGACGCCCGCGCTCGAAATTATCGATCTGGATGCTCCCCGCATCCATGAGGTAGATGAAAAACTGATCACACTGGCGCGCGAGCACGATATCAGTATCATGACCAATGATTACAATCTCAATCGCGTCGCTGCCTTACAGGGACTCAAGGTCTTGAATTTGAACGAGCTGGCCAATGCCATGAAGTCAATTTTGTTGCCGGGCGAACATCTTAGGCTTCGCTTGATCCAAGAAGGCAAGGAATCAGATCAAGGCGTGGGCTATTTGGATGATGGCACCATGGTGGTTGTCGAGAACGGTCGGGATTATATCGGTAAAGAGATGGACTTGGTCGTGACCAAAGTTCTCCAGACCAGTGCCGGGCGGATGATTTTTGCCCAACTAGCCACATGATATTCGCAGGAGAAAACAGATGACATTACGGGTGTACAATACCCTTAGTCGTAAAAAAGAGATATTCGAGCCCCTGGAACCGGGTGTGGTTCGGATGTATGTGTGCGGGCCCACAGTGTACGACGAAGCTCACATCGGCCATGGAATGTCGGCGATCATTTTCGATATGATCCGTCGTTACCTGGAATATAAAGGCTACCAAGTGCAGCACGTGATGAACTTTACCGATGTCGATGACAAAATCATCAATCGCGCCCGCGAGACAGGACAAGACCCTTTCCAGTTGGCGCAAACATACATCGATCGCTTCTCCGAACACATGGCCGCGCTCAATGTCCTCCCCCCCACCGTCACTCCCCGCGTCTCACAGACCATCGATGAGATCATCGATATGGTGGCGCGCCTGATCGAAAAGGGATATGCTTACGAATCAGAGGGGGATGTTTATTTTCGCGTACGTGCCGATGACGATTATGGCAAGCTGAGTCGTCGCAAAATCGAACATGCCGTAAGTAGCGATCGAGAACGTTTCGGTAACGAGCTCAAAGAGGATGCGGCAGATTTCGCCATATGGAAGGCACAAAAATCAGAGGACGAACCTGCCTGGCCCAGCCCTTGGGGGATGGGACGGCCTGGCTGGCACATCGAATGCTCGGCCATGGTCAGGCGTTATCTTGGCCCTACCATCGATATCCATGGCGGCGGCAACGACCTTATCTTTCCCCATCACGAAAACGAAATTGCGCAAAGCGAAAGTTGTAATGATGCCCCCCTCGCCAAATACTGGCTCCATAATGGCATGCTAAAGCTGCGCGGGGAGAAGATGTCGAAATCATTGGGGAATATGGTGACGATTTCGCAGTTTTTGGCCGAACATGAGGCTGATGTATTCCGTATTTTGGTGCTGGGCTCACACTATCGCAAGCCCCTGGCCTATGATGATGAGGTGGTGGCGCAAGCAGAACGTGCCCTGGCCCGTTTACGTAGTGCCCTTCGCCCTCCCCAAGGCAATATCGAAGAGGGTGAGGCCGCGGCCAAACTAATCAAAGCTGCTTCTGTGGCGCGTACCCGCTTCGAACAAGCCATGGATGATGATTTCAATTCTGCCGGCGCCCTTGGCCATCTTTACGATCTGGTCAAAGCGATCAATCAGGCTCGCGATCAGGGTGTCGGTGGCGAACCTTTTAAGCAGGCCCAGGATACTTTGCGCGAATTAGCAGGAGTGTTAGGCTTACGATTAGAAGAGCAAGCTGACAGGGTTTCTGATGCCGCCCCCTTTATCGAGTTACTGCTCGAGGTGCGGGCAGAAATGCGGAAATTGAAGCAATGGGCTATTGCTGACATGATTCGCGATCGGCTCGCGGCCCAAGGTGTTATCCTGGAGGATACACGCGAGGGGACAACCTGGCACTGGCAGCGCTGAAGCGCGAAGAGCTTTTTGTCATGGCGAAGCGTCGCAGCAAACCCTCACATTCAGGCGAGTATCTCTATGGCCGACAGGCTGTACGCGAAACCTTACGTGCGGGCCGACGCCGAGTGCAACAGCTTTATATTGCTGCCGGCCTCAAGCCTTCGCAAACCCTCAGCGATATCCTCTCCCTTGCTTCGCGTAAGAAAATTCCTCTCGAAACTGTAGGGCGGCGCCAGTTGGATGAATTGACCGCGGGTGCCCACCATCAAGGTGTTGTCCTTGCCTGCAGTTCCTATCCTTATGCCCGTCTACAGGATGTTTTTGCCCGCGCCCAGGCACAAGACCAACCACCCCTGCTCCTCCTCCTCGACCGTCTACAAGACCCGCAGAATCTGGGTAGCTTGCTGCGTACAGCCGAAGCATACGGCGTTCATGGCGTCGTTACCCTCAAGCATAGAGCCGCGGGCGTGAGTCCTGCTGTTGTCAATGCCTCTGCCGGTGCCGTCGAGCATCTTCTCATTTGCCAGGAGACCAATCTTGTTGCCACCATCGAGACCTTAAAAAAAGAGGACATGTGGATAGCCGGGTTAGAAAAACGTGAGGGAGCTGTTTCCTTGTCTGCAGTCGACTGGGTAGGGCCGGTAGGAATCGTCGTCGGCTCCGAGGGGTTTGGTCTCAGCCGCCTGGTACGCGAGCATTGTGATTGGCTCGTTGCTCTTCCCATGTTTGGACAGATCAATTCCCTGAACGCGGCTGTGGCGGGTTCCATTGTTATTTTTTGGGCTATGCAACAACGCCGTGCCCATCTTTCCCCTGAGAAAGCCTAATGTCTCTTGCTCAATCCTATTCTCGACTCCTCTCCTGAGAACTTCTCGCGATGGCTCAATTCATCGACTTTATCCTCACTCCTCTCTCCTACGCATTTATGACGCGCAGCTTGATCGCGGCTATTCTCGTGGGGGTCGTGTGCGCTGTTGTGGGAACTTACATCGTCCTGCGTGGGATGGCCTTTTTCGGTGATGCCCTGGCGCATTCGATTTTGCCAGGGGTGGCGATTGGCTACCTGTTGAGCGGTGGGGCACAGACTGCGGTGTTTTGGTGGGCGTTGGCAACGGCGATTATCGCGGCCATCGGCATCGGTGCCCTAAGCAAGGGTGCCCAGGTTAAAGAAGATACCGCCATTGGCATCATATTTGCCGGCATGTTCGCTCTGGGCATTGCTCTCATTTCCAGTGTGAACAGTTATGCAGTTGACCTGACCCATTTCCTTTTTGGTGATGTCTTAGGCGTCACCGCCGCTGATCTACGTGTGATTACCTTTTTTGGCGCCCTTGTCATTCTCACCATTATCCTTTTTTACAAAGAATTCTTACTCATTTCCTTTGATCCCATTTTAGCCGCGACCCTTCGTGTTCCTGCTAACCTGCTCGACTACCTCCTTTTCATCCTCATTGCCATTACTATTGTCGTTTCTTTGCAGACAGTAGGTATTGCCCTCATGCTGGCGATGCTGGTGACACCTCCTGCTACAGCTTTTTTGCTCACACGACGTCTTCCCACGATGATGATGTTGGCCGCCCTCCTGGGAGCGTTGGCGGGTGTGATTGGCCTCTATCTTTCCTTTTACATCAGCATCGCCTCGGGCGCGGCCATAGTCTTGGTGAGCACCACTTTCTTTTTCATTGCCTTTCTTTTTGCGCCACAACGGGGATGGGTGTGGCGCCAGCGGCAGCGCCAGGTGAAGTCATAGAAAAAGGGAGAAGCTTACTCGGCTCCTCCCTTTTTTCGTCCTAACCCTCGCGTAGCTCTGCTCCCAGCTCTCGCTGCAAGCGTGCCACGATTTTACGTCGCAACTTGGCCGTATTCTTGTCGGTCAGGGTCTTGCTTGGAGACTGGAATGTGAGCGAATAGGCCAACGACTTCTTCCCGGCGGGAATACCCTTGCCCCGGTAGACGTCGAACAACTGCACGTCAGTTAACAAGGCGCCGCCTGTTTGCCGGATCAATTCCTCCACCACACCAGCGGGGATATTCTCGTCGACGATCAAGGCGATATCCTCTTTGACGGGGGGATATTCGCTAAAGGGGCGGACATGAATGGCGCGCTGGATCAGCGGTAGCAGCGGGTCTAAGGCCAGATCCGCCACCAGAACCGGTTGCTGTGGTAAATCGAAAGCTTCCCGCACAAGGGGATGGAGTTCACCCATCACTCCCACCTCTTCGCCATCAAGGAGGATGCGGGCGACGGGGGCCGCAGTAGCTTACTTCGGCGGGTTCATACTTGACATCCTCTGCACCCAAATACTCGAACATCAACTCCAGCACACCTTTCAGATCGAAAAAGTCCATATTCTCGGGATCACCACCCAGCCAGTTTCCTAAATCACGGGGGCCGGTCATGCTGAGGCACAGCCGCCGCTCTTCCGCCGGCAATACGCCATCTCCCGCCTCGGGAAGATAAACCAGGCCGATCTCGAAGCTGGCAAGGCGATTGGTGTGGCGCAAATTACGCTGCATATCTTCCAGGGCGCTTACCACCATGCTTCTACGCATGACCTCTCGTTCTTGCGACAGCGGGTTGGCCAGGGTGACGAATTGGTCTGGCGTGGGGGCCAACTCGGGGTGTTCGGGCGTAAGTTTGGCATGGTTGGCGACAGTCGTGAGGGAGTAGTTAATTATTTCCTGCAGGCCGGCGCCAATGAGGATATCGCGAATGCGTTCCTCTTGTTCCACGGGCCAATTATGGCGTTGCGGTGGCAGGGTATCTGCCAACATGGTTACGGGAATACGGTCATAACCATAGATTCGTGCAATCTCCTCAAGTAAATCTGCCGTGATATTCACATCAAGGCGGTGCCAGGGCTCTGTCGCCCAGATCGTATCGTCTTCAAGGCGCGTCTTGAAATCCAGGCGCTGTAAAATATCGCTGATTTCCTTTGTCGTCAACTCGATACCGAGTACGCGTTTGACCTCAGCCGGGCTCACGGGTACGACAACCTCCTTCTGAGGGCGAGGATAGTCTTCGACAATACCGGAAGCGATGGTTCCCCCACCCAGTTCGGCTATAAGCTGCGCCCCACGCACATTACCGATGGGATCGAGCGCAGAAGGAACCCCCCGGCTGAAACGGTAAGCTGCCTCAGAGGGTAATTTCTGTCGATTTGCCGTGCGCCGGATGTTGATGAAATTGAAGGAAGCAGATTCCAGGAGGATATTAGTGGTCGTTTCCGAGATTTCCGTCTCCAAGCCACCCATCACCCCGCCAATGCCAACGGGGCCCAGGGCATCGCAAATCATGAGCGTATCCTGATCGAGGGTACGTTCGATGCCATCCAAAGTGGTAAATTTCTCGCCATCTTTGGCTCTACGCACAATAATCGTGACTTTGTCGTCGCCAATGCTGCGGGCTCGGGTCAAAAGCTTGTCATAATCAAAGGCGTGAAGCGGCTTACCCCATTCGAACATCACGTAATTACTCACATCAACGAGATTGCTGATGGGACGCTGGCCCATCAACTTCAGGCGATGCTGCATCCAAAAAGGTGAGGGCTGCACCGTAACATCACGGATAATTGTTGCTGTGAAGCGGTAGCAGAGGTCAGGAGCGTCGATCCGAACATCGCAATAATCACTGGCTGGTGGGTCTTCTGTCTGCCAGGTGGGCATGGGGATGTGCAATTGGGCGCCGGTAATGGCAGCTACTGCGCGGGCAACGCCGATAATCGAAGCGATGCGGATCATATTGGGCGTCACAGCAAGATCGAAGACGACATCGCCGAGATAGTCGGCCAAAGGCATGCCGACTGGGGCATCATCAGGTAGGATAATGATACCTT
>JAADFV010000362.1 GCA_013152695.1 Chloroflexota bacterium
CCTTCTACAATGCCCAGAGGGCTGTAGTCTCGATAATTGGGGAAGACCTCTCCTAATTGTGGATTCCCCAGGCGGCGAATCAGAATTTCGCTCAAGACTTGACGATAATCGGTGGTGACTGCAACATCGGCATGATCGTAAAGCTGGTCCGTGTGTAACCCCGGCCATTGCCCATACACCTGACCACCGTTGACGCTGCCTCCGAGTACCATCATCACATTCCCATGCCCATGATCGGTGCCGGCTGCGGCATTTTCGCGTAATCGTCGCCCGAATTCACTCATGACCACAATGGTAAGTTTTTTGGCAGGATTATCATTACCACCATTATCGAGGTCGGTGTAGAACGCGTGGAGTCCTTGCGCCAGTTGGGTGAGCATGGCACTAAAATAGCCTTGGGCACCATAGCCCTGGTCTTCGTGCGTATCCCAACCTCCTAGATCAACCGTGGCTATGCGCAAACCTAATTGTTGTTTGATCATCTGCGCCACAACCTGCAGGTTGTCTCCAAATTCACCTTCGGGATAGACGGCGCCGTGCTCTGGTGCGTAAGTGCCGGGATCGGCTGCTTCGATAATATCCACGGCGTCTAATGTGCGTAGCCCCGCTTGATGGAGCCAGGTGTCACCATCGTACATGCGCCGAAGCGCGGCACGCTGGGCATTGGCGTATTGCCAGTTGCCAATGAAGGACATGTCGTCGGGAGAAGTCATAGCTACGACTTCACGGCTTCCCAGAAAGGAGGTGGGGGTAAGACTGCCTACCGCCAATGCCGGTAACAAGATTTCTTCAGGTAGATTCTGGGTACTGCGTAGATGGCGCGTAATCCAGCCTGTGGTTGTCGTTTTGTTGTCAGGTGTGCCCCGTTCCATGTATTCCATGGCATCGAAATGGCTACGGGTGTCGGATGTGAGCCCTGCGGCATGGATAATGGCCAAGTGTTTGTCTTGATAGAGTTCAAAGAGGGGCGCGGCCGCAGGATGGAGGCCGAAGCGGTCGTCCAGGGGGAGGGCGGCATTCTCCCCACTGCTTGGGATTTTGAGAACAGGGCGGCTACTTTCGTAATAACCGCGATCCGATCCCGAAATGGGCGGAACGATACTAAGCCCATCACAGCCCCCGCGCAAGAAGAGAACGATCAAGATCTCTTCATTAGAGGGTTCTTCGGCAGCAAAAGCGAGAGATGTGAGGCGGGCGCCGGCCAGCGAGGCGATGGCAGCAGAACAGCCGACGAGGAAACGGCGTCGAGAAATAGGATGAGTTTTCATGCAATGACCTCTAGCGATATTGAAAATCAGGGGACATGAGGATGAGGCCGACCATACTTGGTAGCCGTTCGGCGATCTGTTCGGAGCTGAGCGCAAAGTCGGGATTACGGCCTTGCGCGATTAAATCGACTACCTCTTGTCTGTCTGCGGCCGCCATGGGGCGGTGCAGGATGCGTTCGATCCAGAAATCTGCGAGGGCGGAGGGAGTACGGAGATGATCAGGAGTTTGGGGGAGAGGATCGATTTGCACACCCTCCACCCAACCTTCGATCATGGCGTTGGTGATACGCCAACGCTGTAAAATAGACATGGTCGTACTCCAATCGGCCTTGGTATCGGGATAACCGTCAGGAGCTGTCCAAGAGAACAGGCCTTGTCCGCCGAGGTTGAATATCCAGACAAAATCTCGTGTGGGTGTGAAATCGGCATCTGTGGCGCGCAGGGTACTGATGATCGCTTCGAAGGGGCGTTTGATCTTATCGCCCCACGTCGTTTTGAAGGCATCAGAGAGGAGGATGGTACGCACAACCTGGCTGAGCTGGTCGGGGGCATGGCGTTGTGCCGTAAAAACCGTGGCTGCTTCCTGCACAATGTCTTCAGGCGGATCGTCAGCAATGAGGCGGCGACATAGTTTGCGGGCGATAAAACGCCCCGTACCGGGATGCTCGGCCAAAGCATCCAACACATCCCGACCATCCTTCATGGGCTCTTGATCGGCGGGCAAAAAGCGCCCCAAGACTGTCTTTTGGAAGCGGTCATGCCAACGATCGTAATAAAGGAAGGTGCCGGTGTTTTCTACTCCCTCCTCCCAATCGTTGTCGTTAACCCTCCAGCCAGTAAAAGCTCGCGTTGCTTCGTACACATCATCATCCACGTAGCCGATGGGAGCACCTTCGTCGTATCCGGGCACACTGCGTTGCCGAGCCACGCCCAGGTAGTTTTCCGCGCCCAGGGTGTGGAGTTCGAAGAGTTCTCGGGCGTAGTTTTCGTTAGGGCCAGCACGTGAGTTGATAAAATTATCGAGATAGTAGAGCATGGCAGGACTGGTTGCCACTGCCTCCAACATTTCTCGGAAATTTCCCAGCATGTGGCGTCGAATTACGTCGCGATCATAATGCACAAAGACCGGTGCTACCTCATACATCCAACCCCACACATTGAAATGGTTATGCCAGAAATCGGCCAGCACCTCCACCAGTTGGCGCTTACTGTAAACGGCCTTGAGAAAGGTTGCAGCAAGGGTTTCCCACAAAGGCAGCATTCGATCATCGTTGTCGGGGATGACATAATCCAGCCATAATTGCTCCAGTGATTTGTCCAACGTTACAAAATTCATTGCCGCCAGACGGGTGGCAAGCTCTTGATCGTCGATATCTTCAGGCGCCAGTTGTTGCTCGACGTAGGCGGTGAGACGGGCGGCGGGTGTCTTTCCCAAGGCTTGAAAGGCCTCGAAATCACCGGGACGGGGGCCGAAAGCCATGCGGTTCAAGGCAATGACGGCAATATCTGGCAGGGTTGGCGGGCCGAGCTGCCGTGTGAAGGCGGGTTGCCGCGCCCGCATGGCCAACGGTGGAGCCGGAGCAGCCAGGGCGGGACTAAGGAGCTGTGAGGGGGCAGCCAGGGTGGCGATTGTACCCAGCCCCATGCTTTGTAAAAAGGTGCGGCGTTTGATCGGCTGTTTAAGAGGATGTCCGGCTAAACTCATCAGATGACCTCGAGTGTGATGTCGGTGGGTTAAGGAAAGGGATGTTTGTTTTCGTAGTATGCCATAGCTGCGAGCATAATTCTGCAAGGTATCCCGCAGTGTATATTTTTTCTCGCCATGCCGGTCTTTTATGCAGTCGAGGGCCGTAGGATCAAGGGGTACTTTTCAAGTTAGGTACAAATTGCCGAATGGGGTTCGGTTGCCCCCTCCCAACCCTCCCCCAACGCTCGCTGCTCTCGCTTTTTGGGGAGGGTTGTC
>JAADFV010000363.1 GCA_013152695.1 Chloroflexota bacterium
GCTCCCGGTGTCATGCTGATCCAGCGCAATAATGAGGCAAAAAGGACAAATATCCAGAGCCCCAAGGCCAAAAAGAGAGGAAACGAGAGGAAATCTGTACCGGCCGCCAGCCTCGACGCCAACGACGTCCTGCCGCCAGGACTAAGCCTACACCACTCACAAGCAGAAATGCATCCCAGACTCGATAGACGGCTTCGGGCAGGAGAAGATTGAACCAGCCAAAGACAGCGAGAAAACTGATCCGTAAGCCTTGGAGCTCGGTAGAAAGATTGTGCAATGTCAGGGCTTGGGGGCGCCCACCCACGATTTCTAAAAAGGGCTTTAGTGCCGTGGGATCGCCATAAAGCTGCAAATTTCGAACATACCACCAGCCACCCAAGGTAGCGGCCACCAGTAAAAGGAGAACGATCCGGCGCAGAGCAAGGCGTAAGCGACGATGGACCAGCCCCCACAGCCCCACCATAATCACGACCACACCTAGCAAACTGATTCCGCTCAGCTTGGTAAGAAGAGCCAACCCCAACAATGCACCCAGAGACAGGGCCTGTCGCCAGGAAAAATCGGAAGGTGCCGCCTGCAAAACAAGGATAAGCTGGTAAAGAATTAACGTAGACAGGAAAATGATCAGGTTATCGTTATTGACTGCACTCGAGATAAAGATGAACTGGGGATTGAAGGCAGTCAGGGCCAGGGCCGCCAACACAACGTCCGGCTGCCGAGGAAAAAGGGTCTGCAGGAGACGCTTTCCTACCAGCAGTGTCCCCATTCCCAAAAGAATCGAAAATAGGCGCACCACATGCACCGCCAGGGGCAGGCCACGCCAGGGCCACGCCTCGTCGTCAGTGTGGATCATGCGGTTTTTGTTGCCAAGCAGACGAGGATTGCCGATGTTGGCGTGGGGGTTCAAGTGCACCTGGGCTTCAGCAGCACCGGTATCGATGGGAGCCGTAATCAATGCCCCCAGAACGTAGTACAAAGGCGGCTGCCCTCCCTCTTGCGCCCAAATATCCTCGTACGGCCCGGGGGGAAAACCTTCCTCATGCCACTGCCGGGCAATCTCGGGATCGAGTACAGGCAAGCGGGGCTGTATCGTCAGGTCATGGATGTAAAAATAATGTTGCAGCTCATCTGGAGCTTCGAAAATAGGAATCACACTGCTATAAATGAGGGCTAGCAGCAAGTAAAAGGCGAGGATGAGGGGGAAGGCGTAGCGACGCCAGGCTTGAACTCTCATAGCCCCTGATCTTCGCACAAAATGAGAGAAAGGGGAAGGTTGGAAATGTTTTTGCATGCGCCCGCCTGCCATTTTTGGGGAAATCACGGTATACTAGATCAATATCCGAACATCTGTCATAATTTTCCCGCCTTATTTCCTCCCCCCACATCAATGCTATGACTCCAAACGCACCGATTGGTCACATTCTGCGGAGCAGTACGACCGCTTTTACCTTTGGATACAGCCAGCCTGATACACCGCCACCCTCTTTTGGCTCGTTGGTTCAGGCGACTGTGGCGGAACAACAGGTCTTTGGTCTGGTGTACAACGTCGTTGTGCAGGATGATGCCTTTGTGCGGCAGATTGTCGCTGCCTCAGAGAACCTGGCGGAAGAAAAAATCCAGGATATGCGCAAGCGCCGGCAAGTCCCTATCGAAGTATCAGTGCTGGTGATCGCCTATCGCCAGGGAGAGCAAATCTTCCAACGTATCCCTCCCCGTCCTCCCGGCGCCCTCCTTCCCGTCTTTGCCTGTAGTGATGAGGATATTCATCAGATCCTGGCAGAATTCCATTACTTCCGTACCGTGCTTAACAACATGGAATGTCCGGCCGAAGAGTTGCTGGCGGCCAGCCTGCGTCTGGGAGCCAGTTGTCAACTGCCCGGCCAGGTTCGCCCGTATTTGCTGAAAGCCGGCCGCGAACTGGCGCGTTTGCTGGCTAATGATCCAAGTCGCCTGGATGCCATACTTCGGCGCCTTGCTGATGCCTTTGTCTAACCGATTTCTCACCCTCTTCTTCCTTCCATACAACACACTCCCGACCACCTTCCTTTTTATGTCAAAGCCTTATGGATGATTCCCTTGTCAACGAAGATTTACTCGAATCCCTGCGTGCAGACAAGATAAGCGAGGATGTCAGTGCCCGTTTGGGTCAGATAGTAGCGGGCTCTTTGAGCCAGGGCTTAGAAGTACGCCTGGATCGAGATAAACGTTTGGAGGACCTGGCAGTGGGGCGTTATGTGGTGATGCGTTCGGGCGGGCGTCTCTTTTTTGGCATGATTACCGATGTTGCCCTCGATAGCACCAATCCCGCTTACGAAAAGACGCCACCCGATATCTCGAATCCTTTTTTACGTGAAATCTATTTGGGTAGTAGCGCCTTCGGCCGCATCCATGTCAGCCCCCTGCTCATGCTCAATCAAGAAGATATCGAGCAAGGAGAGCCCCTCCCCCAGCCCGTAAAAACGATTCCCGGCCATTATACCTCGGTTGCGACGGCCACAGCAGAGGAAGTCGCTTATGTGTTTGGGGAGGAAGGCGTACGCCAGAATGCTGCCGGTGATGCCGTGCACTATTTCCATATCGGCGATCCCCTCGACATGGAAAATGTCAAGATCACCCTCAATCTTGAGCGCCTCGTGGAGCGTTCCTCTGCCGTATTTGGTAAGTCGGGCACAGGAAAGACCTTTTTGAGCCGCCTGTTGCTGGCGGGAATCATTCAAAATCAGGTTGCTGTCAATCTCATTTTTGACATGCACAACGAATATGGCTGGGAAGGAACGGCCGAGCACACGGCCAAAGTGAAGGGGCTCAAGCAAATATTTCCTGGGCAAGTCGCAATTTTTACCTTGGATGAGGAAAGCTCGCGGCGCCGGGGCTCGAATCCTGACTTTACGGTAACCATCAGCTATGATCGTATCGAGCCTGAGGATATAGAAATGCTGGCGGGAGTATTGAATCTGTCAGAGCCTCAGATCGGGGCTATGTATGCCATGCAACATCGCTATGGGCGAACCTGGCTACGCGAATTCCTGGATGACGAAGCACTCGAGGAAAAATATGGGGGGATGAAGGGTCTGGCCGAAGAATTAGGGCAGCCTCAACAAACACTGGCCGCCCTTTCCCGCAAATTACGCCGTTTTCGCCGCTATGACTTCATTCGTGAGAAGGGAGGTGACGATTCGGTGACCCGTATCCTCGAGTATTTGCAGCGCCAA
>JAADFV010000364.1 GCA_013152695.1 Chloroflexota bacterium
AACGTTGCGTAACACATGTTTGGTGTAGATCGTCCGGGGGAGTAGACCCTTGCTGTAGGCGGTACGAATGAAATCTTCACTTCGAATTTCCAGGGTAGCAGAGCGGGTCAAACGCACAATTTGCCCCATGGTCGAGAGCCCTAAGGCAAATCCCGGCATGATGACCGATTTCCACTCATCCCGCCCAAAACTAGGTAGCCAGCCCAGACGAACGGCAAAAAACAGGATCATGATCAATGCCAGCCAAAAGTTGGGGACACTTTGTCCCAATAACGCCAGCCCGCGCGCCACCGAATCGAGTACACTACCCGGGTTAAACCCTCCCAGCAACCCCAGGGGAACACCGATCAAGATCGCCATCAACATAGCTGCTGTTGCCAGCTCGAGGGTGGCCGGCAGTCGCTGGATGACGAGAGGGAGAGCAGGCGTCTTGAAGTGAAGAGAATTTCCGAAATCACCTACAACAGCACCGGTTAGAAAATCCCAAAACTGCACCATTATTGGGCGATTAAAACCCATCGCTTCGCGAAAGGCCTCCACCTGAGCCGGCGAGGCATTGCGCGGCATCATCAGGGAAGCTGGATCGCCGGTGATACGCACCATGAAAAATACCAGCAAGACTACACCAAAAAGCAAAACAAGAGATTGCAATATCCTGGATAGAAAATATCGCTGCATAAAGTGCTCCCTTCACAACCGACGGGAGCCGCTTTGGCGGCGGCTCCCGAGGTGTGATGATCAGATGGTGTATTTACTCGTCTACAGAAACATTGAACAGGAAATAAGTCTCGGCAGAGCGAGGATGATAGCCGTGCACCCGCGTATTGATGGCCTCGAAGGTGACGGGCTCGTACAGGTAGATGAAGGGGGGATCTTCTCGCATGTAGACCTGTAACTTGCGGTAAATCTCAGCACGGGCTTGCTGGTCAATCGTGACTTTGATTTCCTGCAGCATCTCGGCGATATTTTCGTCATACCAGGCCGAATACGTGTAATCCATGCCACCCAAAGCACCGATGAGGCGAGGATAAGCTTCGCCTACGGCCGAAGACCAGCTGTCACCGAAGAGTGGCGGCAGTTCTTTGTTGGCCTCCAAGTCCCAGTAATGTCCGGATTCCATGATTTCAAGGTCGGCGGTGATGCCAACGTCGGCGAGATAACCGACAATAGCTTCACACACTTCCTCGAAGTGGGTGTAAGCACCGGCAGGACAGGCCATACCGATCTCGAAACCATCGGCATAGCCAGCTTCGGCCAATAAAGCCTTGGCCTTTTCGGGATCATAACCGAAAGGCTCGGCGTTGTCGTAGCCCAACTCACTGGTCGCGACAAAACCGATGGCCGGTTTGGCATGTCCTTCGAAAATGGCATCGATAATGGCGTCGATATCGACGGCGTAGTTCATTGCCTTACGCACACGGGCATCAATTGTCGGTTGGTCGAGGCCGGTTGACAGGTTGTTGAAGGCAATGTAGAAAATGCGGGTGAGAGGATAGCTAATCACCTGGATGTTGTCGATCCCTTCCAGGCTCTGAGCCTCTTCGGCATTGAGGCGGGTAACGATGTCGACTTCACCCGTCTGGATGGCAGCGACGCGCGTAGCAGACTCGGGGATGGGACGGAAGATCACGGTCTTGATCTTGGGAGCACCTCGCCAGTAGTCGGGATTGGCTTCCATGGTGATGTGATCCCCTTTGACCCATTCCACAAACTTAAAGGCACCAGTGCCCACGGGATGCTCGTTGAAGCCTTCTTGACCCACTTCCTCGAAGTATTTCGGTGGGATCATGGCCCAGTTGTCAGCCATAATGCTGAGGAAGAGCGCATCGGGCTCGGGTGTAGTGATTTTGACGGTGTAATCGTCTACTTTTACCACCGAATTGGCACGTTGCCAGTGGGTGCTGTATTCGAAATCACCTTGAGAGGCTCGTTCCCACGAAACAACTACAGAGTCGGCGTTGAAAGGCTCACCATTATGGAACTTTACGCCCTTACGAAGATGGAACGTGTACTCTGTGCCATCTTCAGACACATCCCAGCTCTCGGCCAAGGCAGGGACGATAGTGCCATCATCGTCGAACCAGACTAAGGAGTCGAACATCTGCCAGGCGGTGGTCGAAGCCTGTCGCTCGGCAGTTTGCGGGACGTCGAGTGAGTTGGGAAAGGTGGAAATAGCACGGACGAGGGTGCCAGTTGGACCTTCTGGGGCCGGCGCTTCGGTTGGGGCGGGCGGCGCCTCAG
The DNA here is from genome assembly GCA_013152695.1 of Chloroflexota bacterium. The sequence goes on from JAADFV010000364.1 coordinate 2,242, forward strand.
TAGGTGCTGCGGTGGGAGCCGGTTCTTGTTCTGCTGGGGCGGCGGGCGCAGGTTGTGGCGCGGCACAGGCTGAGAGCACCAAAGCGCTCACCACGAGCAGAAGCGAAAAAATCAGCAACTTGCGTTTCATTGGGCCTTCTCCTTTAATGAGTAAGAGTGGGTGAATGAAATTATCTTGCAGAGGTGGCGGCAGAGCCCCCTGTTGCGACCGAATTAGAACCGGCGTGATGTACGAAATCGACTAAAGACGCTCAGCTTCAGAATTGTACCTTAATTACAGTTCCGAAGCGTCGCTCGACCACATTACAGAGTTAGCACTTCCCAAATGAAGGAGCGTCACTTGCATTATACTCCAATATCCGCTATAACGGTGGTAATAATTCGCTGATATATGTGGAGAAAATGATGATCGAGCATGGAACTTATCGTCCTATCACCGGGGGCACCAAAAATGGCGTGCGTCCTTTTCGCTATGACTACTGGCGCACAGGCTACGGCTCACCCCCATCCCAGACCCTTGATTTCTTTGTGGCGCAGGCAGGAGAGTACCATTGTAAAGCGGGTTATGTCTCTGGCGACTACGAATTTACGCCCCATTACCAGATGTTTTACCACAAAGAAGGTCAGGCGGTTTTCGAATGCCGGCACGTCAGTGTGGAGCTAAAACGTGGGGACTTTTTGATGATTCCTGCCAGTGAAATTTATAATTACACAAGCCGCCAGGGCGTCAAATATCATTGGTTTGCCCTAGAAGGAAAGTGGCCCGAAGCCTTATGCCCGAGCCACTGGCAGGTGTTACACCTCAGTTATGATCTCGTTCTCGAATCCAGCATGACTGCCATGCGAGAGAACCTGATCCTACGCAAGCCAGGCTATCCCTTGCACGCCTTGGGTCATTTTTATGAGATCATGGCCCGGGTGGCCGAGTTATCAGGCGAGCAGGAAAAACCAGAATCCAACTAC
>JAADFV010000365.1:0-2182 GCA_013152695.1 Chloroflexota bacterium
TTGAGGATGGTTTTCAGGAGATGGGAGACCAGACCAATGTTTGGGTCCATCATCTGCGCCCAGATCAGACCGGCAATGGCCGGAGAGAGGGCGTAGGGCCAAATCAGCAGAGTGCGATAGAGGCTAAAGCCTCGAAATCGTTGATTTGCCACCACTGCTACTGCCAGACTCAAACTGAGTCCCACCAGCACCACAAACACGGCAAATTTCACAGAAACAGTAATGGAGTTGCGGTAAGAAGCGTCTGCCAGCAAGCGTGTAAAGTTCTGCAAACCGATAAAAATGCGTTTGTTGCCCAATGAGCTCACACGATAAAAGCTCAAATAAAAACTTTGCAAGCTGGGAACCACGAAAAATAAAGCTACAATAATAACGCTGGGTGATAGGAGAAGATAAGGCAATGCCTTATTGGGGAAACGCGTTTGCATAGGTTCACCACTGAGATAAGAGAACATGGTTGGGACGGCGCACTGCACATATGCGCCGTCCCAAAGATGCAAAGTCAGGAAAAGGGGCTGTGCCCTGACTTACGGACGAGTTCGTATCTTATTTCCCGTGCAACTGTGCGTAATCAGCCAGGACCTGATTTGCCTCTGCTGCCGCTCTATCCAGCACCTCCTTGGGATCCATGCCGTTCACAAGGATGTCCTCAATGGCTGTGCCTGTGATGTCGCGAATCTGCACGAAGTTCCCCAGCAGTACGCCGCGTGCTGCCAGATCGTCGCTGCCGCTGAGAATCTGGTTGAATGCAGTGGCATGGTTCGGTTCTTCATCAAACCAGCCCTCTTCCTGCAATTCCTTGTAGGCAGTGACGCTGGTGGGGAAGTAGCCCGTTCGTTTGTGCCAGATCTTGGCTCTTTCGGGCGTGAAGCTGTATTTCAGGAATTCCCAGGCTGCTTGTTGTTGGGCCGGCGTAGCGCCCTGCATGATCCAGAGACAGCCGCCGCCGACAACGCTGTTACCCTTGGGATAATCACCTTCGAAGCGTGGCAGGAAAGCTGTACCCACTGAGAAATTGGCTTTCTTGAGAATGCCCCCTAAGCTTGACGTGCTTTGGAACAGCATGGCAAATTGTCCGGCTAGGAAGGGATCATTAGCCTTGTAAGTACGTCCACCATAAACCAAGACGCCTTCCTGTGCCATTCGTTGCCAGTTGCTCAATACCATCTGGCCGAAGTCGCCGTTGAAGAGCACTTCTGTGGCCAGACCTGTTCGACCGTTGTCGTGATTGGCGTAGTACTGGTCATGGTAAGCGAAAGTCTGCTCCAGGATCCAGGCCGGCCAGCCCATCGAGAAGCCACCTTCGGCCACGCCTGCGTCCATAATTTGCTTACTATATTCCTCGACTTCCTTCCAGGTCGTCGGGGGCTTGTCGGGATCCAGACCCGCCGCCTTGAACATGTCCTTGTTGTAATACAACATGGCGGTGGAGCTGTTGAAAGGCATGCAATACAGGTTGCCATCAACCGAGTAGTAATCCTTAATCGGTTTGACAACCTCATCCCAGTTAACTTCGCCTTTGTCAAGCGTATAAACGGGAATGATGGCGCCGGAGTCCAGCATGGTTTGAGTGCCGACTTCATAGACCTGAACCACAGTGGGGGGTTCGCCTGCCTTATACGCGGCCAGGGCTTTGGTCAACGTTTCGGCGTAGCTGCCGGTGTATTCGGCATTCACCTTGTATTGGGGGAACTTGGCGTTGAAGCTGTCGACGAGATCTGTGACTACCTCCCCGCGACTACCACTCATAGCATTCCAAAAAGTGATGGTGACAGGTTCCTCAGCGGCGGGAGCTTCGGTGGCAGCGGGTGCCGCTGGCTCTGCCGGAGCCGCAGCCGGTGGGGCGCAGGCACCTAGCATCAACCCCAGCATCAAAGCAAAGATAAACAATAGTCCAACTCTGTAACGGTGCATGGAATTCCTCCTAAAAATGGTGACTCAATTTGATAGAAAAAGAGACCTCTTTTATAAATTGGCTTAGTTCGCTAGCATCGATATTTGAAATTGCACCTCCTTCCGAAGAAAAGCAACGGCATCATTGCCGAATGAAAGAAAAACACGAATACCCTATAAATTTTATCATGGACTCCTTTCATGTGCAAAACACCTTTTTCGCTTGGACACTGCATCAATTTAGTCGGCGCGGACGCAGAGCCTTACAAGTTCACGGCGATACGAAGCC
>JAADFV010000365.1:2235-5438 GCA_013152695.1 Chloroflexota bacterium
CAGGCGTACCAGCCCTTCCCAATTACGCAGCTCCTCGGGCAGTAGCTGCAACTGCAGGGGTGGGATATCGGCCAGGGAAATGCCGTCTTCATGCCAGTTCAGAGCCAACAGACGCTCGACGCCCTCATGGCTGGCATGGGTGGGGCCCTGACCGTAGCGTCGGGCGAGGGGATCTTGCGACGTGCGTAGTTCTCTATCGCCCGGATAGAAGTAGTTGATGACCCAAAAGCGACCCTCTGTATCCATAGCCGTGGCATCGGTAATGCGATATTCGATGTTGGGGAAGGGAATAGTACGGGCGAGCGATAGGTCTGGGGCGAAAACATGCGCCAGTGGCTGCGAATTGACAGTAGCACCATTCACCTCATGCAGGGTGACAATGCTGTCGCCGGCAACAAACATGGCTTCCTCCGCTTTGTTGGCGATACCCGACTGCGAGGGAATGGGGGTGAGCACCGCTGTGTCGAGGGTGATGCGTGAAAGGTCGGGAGCTATCTCACCCTTGATCAAGTACCCAACCATACTTCCACCTCCCCGCGCCTCGATGGTCAGGTACACGGTGTCATCAGCAAACGCCAAAGCCTCGAAACCTTCGTACCCGGCAATTTGGCGCAGTAAACCCGGAGCGATAAGAGGAATCGGTGCCGGCGATAGGGGCTCACTTCGATTGCCATCCAGCCAGGCGAGAATATCCGCCTTGGGCAACGTGTAGAGGAAACTATCACCTCCTAAAGTGCTAAAACTGGGATATTGTGGCATGAGAATGAGGTTATCGCCATACCAGGCCAGGGAGGATATCTCGGCTCTGCGCTCAGACAGCGGCCCGTTCAGAGGAATCACCGTCACTTCATGCTCGCGGGGGACTGCCGGCGCGGTTGGGGTTGGCACCAAGGTAGGAGTTAGCACCGGCGAAGGGCTGGATACCGTTGCTGCTGTGGCTGGTGAGGCGCTAGGCCCCACCGCTGGCTGACATGAGATCAGCAGCAGCGCAAGCAATGGCATCACCAGAAGTTGGAGTAATTGTTTCATAAATTCACCCACTGCAAGCATAAAACAATATCCCATCTTGCCCCAAATGATTCGTTTCAAGTGTCAGGTGGGGTCAGCGCATAAGTTTTAGCTTCTGGCATTGGCAAGGACGCCCCGCGCCGCCCATTCGTCGGTCACAAGCACGTTGATCAGTTTCCCCCTCAATGCTCCCGTAATCGTGTTGGTTTTCTTGATCCCACCCGCGACACCGATCACCGTTTCCACCCGTTTCAAGTCAGCGGCACTAATGCCTATCACACGCTGATTCATGTCAATGTCCAGGATTTCTCCCCTTTCGTTGTAGTGATGTGCACAAATATCTCCGATCGCTCCCTCGTCTTGTAGTCGTTGTAGCTCATCCTCGGTCAGATAACCGGCGCGTAGGAGGCTGGAAAGTTCTGGATCTGTCGTGCCTATGCCTACCAAGGCGATCGTTGCCTTGTGTGCCCGCCGTAAGGTTGATTGGATGGTTCGATCGTGAATAAGCATCTCATGAATGATTTTATTTTCGACTATGAGGGGGGCATGTAAATAACGACAGGCCGATCCCAGGCGCTGCGAAAGAAGCTGTGCCAGGACAGGGCCGTCGGTCGGATTGTTTTCGTTGCCGGTGGCACCAATGAGCTGTACAACTTCAGCGTTGGGATAGTTCTTTTGGGGGAGAGCACGAATCATTTCATAGAGGGCGCTTCCCCAGGAAATGCCAATAATGGACTCGGGGGTGAGGATACCTTCCAAATACTCCGCCGCCAATTTTCCTATCCCGCCCAACATGTCCTCATACGAGCGTTCATCGCGCATCAAGACACGGGCGTCTTTGAGCTGAAACGCCTCCTTTAAGGCTTGTTCTAAGTCAACAACCCGCTTCCAAGGGTAATGGACGGTCACCTCGACAATTCCGCTTTCTCGCGCTTCTGTGAGAAGGCGGGAGACGGCTGAACGTGTTACTCCTATTGCTTCAGATATTTCTTGTTGGGTTTGGCCTTGATCGTAATAGAGCGAGGCGATTTTAGCCAGATAGGCTAAGCGATCGGCATCTTTGGGCATAGTCGTCTCCGATGATTTAAGAAATTGTCACTGCTAAGATCACCCCCGGAGGAGTCCGGCTGTATTTCCGAGGATGTGGCTCGGCAAGTCACAATTGCAAGTCAATCAACTTCCATGAGTGGGGGATTGCCGGGCGTCCAGTCAACATCGACTTTGTCCTTGGGATCGTACGGCGCTTTCACAAAGATAGCTTTCCAGGGAACATCACCGCGATTGATAAGATAGTGAGGAAACTTGGGTGGAACATGGCAGAGATCGCCGGGGCGTAAGGTGACTTGTTGATCCTTGACATAAATATCGGCTGAACCTTCAAGAGTGTAGAAGTTTTCTTCAATAGTACGGTGATAGTGTGTCTGAAAATCTTCACCCGGCATAAGGACTACCAGGCCAAAATCTGAGCGAGGCCCACGCATGAGGTACTTGGGGCCAGAAATACCGTCGAAGCGGTATTCCTCTTCAGTTTCGTGTTTGACAAAGAATTGCATGATGATTCTCCAATTTTATCCTACACTGCTATCTTGTGAAAGATCGCGGGGAGTGAGTGCGGCGCGAAGGGGCTTGTTTTTATTCACCGGGTGCACGCCACATGGAAGTTGTAATCTGTTGATCGGCCAAAGCCAATTGGGGAGGATAGGCGGCTTCCCAGCGGGTGTAGAGGTCTTCGTACACCGAGGCGTTGGCGGAATTGGGGTAGTAGACTCTGTCTTCTTTGACGAGGTCGGCGGCAGCACGAGCAAAGTCTTGGTAGAGGCCGATGCCAACGCCAGCACAGATGGCGGCACCGAGAGCGGTGGCCTCCTTGACGACCGGTGTACGCACTGGAATCTGCAAAACATCGCTCAGGATCTGGCACCACAGGGGTCCCTTGGCGGCGCCGCTGGCAAAGGTCACTTCGGCGGGGAACTCGCCAGTGAGGTCGGCGATACGCCGTAGATTGGCCAGGGTGACAATGGCAGCATTTTCTTCCAGGGCCCGAAACATGGCGGCTCGGGTGGTAATCTCCGGGTCGAGGGTGAGATTGAGGAAGGAGGGGGCTGCATGGCGCCAGTGGGCATAGTCCATGGCATCAGAGAGGATGGGGATGATACCGTACGAGCCAGGCGGTACGGAACTGGCCATCTCTTCCA
>JAADFV010000366.1 GCA_013152695.1 Chloroflexota bacterium
TAGTGGTTAATAATAGTTATGTTTTTGTTAGATGAGCAAACACATATTCATGTTATCCTGAGATATTATTGAAAACAAGGGCACGGTTTAGTGATGATTTGCGATAAGTGTCTGAAAATACCCTAATCCGGACAAGTCGGAACCAAGAAGAAAAAAACGCAAAGACGGGGAGACACTAAGAGAAAAAAACACTTAGCGTCTCCCCGTCTTTGCGTTAATCGTTTTCTTGCCCCGTGGGCTAAAAATGAACTGTTATGGTACTAAACCATGCCGAAACTGTTATGCCCACTTTACCAGACCGAGTTCATGTTTAGTAATGAGGTCGGCGTGCTGAGGAATAATGCGGATGCCGTATCCAAAGCGTCCGTTATCCTCGAACTTGATACTGCACTCATAGCGTTTCAGTCCCCCAGGAAGATCTTCGCTTGCTTGCATAGGAACGGCGTGGATATTTGTCAGCTCATCGTCATCAGTCCGCCACCCCCAGACCAATTCAACCAAAACCTCAGAAGGATTGAGTGAGCCTAGAAAGACTTTGGCCTCGAAGGTAAGCTCATCACCGACGGCAACGCGATCAACAGTGAGGGGTTGGGCATTCAGTCGCACCTGGGGCCAGGCGCGATAGGTACGGTCTTTCCAGGTAGCAAGACTCCGTGCCCGCTCATAGTTGTTGGCCATTCGTTGTTTCCCGGCAACTATCGCTGGCAGATAAAGTTTCGTCAGGTAATCCTTGACCTGCCTACTCATGGAGAAGCGAGGAGCACAAGAGCGAATGGCTTCCTTCATGATTTCTGCCCAGCGATCATGTGTGCCGTCTTCTGCCTGTTCAAAATAGGCGGGAATGATTTCATTTTCCAAAACATTGTAAAGAGATGAGGCATCAGCTTCATCCTGGGTCTTCTCGTCCTTATATTCTCGCTCTTCTCCGATGACCCAGCCATTTTCTCCGTTATATCCTTCGTCCCACCAACCGTCGCGCACTGAGAAGTTAGGGATTCCGTTCAGAGCCGCCTTTTCGCCGCTGGTACCGCTGGCTTCGTTGGGGCGGCGAGGGTTATTCAGCCATAGATCGACGCCCTGTACCAAATGCCGGGCGATATTCATGTCGTAATTCTCGATGAAAATGATTTTTCCTTCGAATTCTGGTGTTTGGGCCAGTTGATGCACTTGTTTGATGAGGGCTTTTCCTGGTTCGTCCGCGGGATGAGCCTTACCGGAAAAGATGATCTGAACCGGCTTTTCCGGATTGTTGAGAATTCGTTTGATCCGTTCGATATCATGGAAGATAAGGGTAGCGCGTTTGTAGGTTGCAAAGCGTCGGGCAAAGCCAATGGTAAGGGCATTGGGATCAAAGAGGTAGTGGGCAGCATCCACGCGAGAGGGGGTCTCGCCATGACGCCGGCGTTGTATGGCCACTCGCTCGCGGATGAATTCAAGCAGTTTGATTCGTAAATCGCGATGGACATCCCACAAGTCTCGATTAGGTATATTTGCTATCTTCTGCCAGGGATCAGGCATATCGGGTTCCTCGCGCCAGTTCGTACCCAGATAGCGATCGTAGAGTATTCCCATTTCGGAGGCCAGCCAAGTGTCGGTGTGTACACCATTCGTGACTGATGTAATCGGGATTTCCTCCGTAGGCACATCGGGCCAAAGTCCTGCCCACATCTTGCGCGCCACATGGCCGTGAAGGCGACTCACCCCATTGGCAAAGGCGGCAAAGCGTAGTGCCAGCACTGTCATACTAAAACGCTCACCCCAGGGGGTCTGCCAGCGGGCCAGATTCATGAAACCAGCTCTGTCGAGTCCGAGAAGCCCCCAGTAATTGTAGAAAAACTTATCCATCAATTCAAAGGGAAAGGCGTCGTTACCGGCAGGCACAGGGGTATGAGTCGTGAACACGGAACTGGCGGCGACAACTTGTTGGGCCTGAAAGAAGCTAAGATGCTCTTCTTGGACAAGCTCACGTACACGTTCCAGATTCAAAAACGCCGCATGGCCCTCGTTCAAATGAAAAACGGTGGGGTGGATATCCAGGGCGCGGAGAGCGCGCACACCGCCAAGTCCTAGCACAACCTCTTGTGCCACCCGCATTTCTTGATCACCGCCATAAAGGCGAGCCGCCAATACACGATCCTCAGGACGATTGAGACTGACGTCTGTGTCCATGAGGAAGATCGGGATCCGTCCCACCTGAATACGCCAGACCTTGGCATACACGGTTCGTCCCGGAAGATCGACACTGATGACAATTTCTTGTCCATTGGCGTCGAGGGCCGGTTGCGCCGGTGCTTCGGCAAATTCTAATTTCTCGTAAATTGCCTCTTGCGTGCCATCTTCGCTGATTTGTTGTTTGAAGTAGCCTTGGGGATAGAGAAAACCAACACCAACGAGAGGAATACCCAAATCACTGGCTGATTTACAGTGGTCTCCCGAGAGAACACCTAAGCCTCCCGAATAGATCGGCAAGGCCTCGTGTAAACCAAATTCTGCCGAGAAGTAGGCGATAGTGTCATCTTTGTGTTGAGGATAGGTGCGGGAGAACCAGGTGCTTTCGGGGTGCATGTAGGCATCGAATGCCGTCAAGACCTTTTCATACAGCTCGAGAAAATCTGCATCTTTTGCCAATTGCTGCAGTTTTTCAGAGTCAACAGCCCGTAGAAGCTTGATAGGATTGTGGTTGGTCTCTTCCCAAAGGTGAGCATCGATTTCCTTGAACAGATGTTGTGCCAGAGGGGACCAAGCCCACCACAGATTGAATGCCAGTTCGTGTAAACGTGTAAGCTGGGGGGGAGTGGGAGGAAAAACAGAGATTGCACCGAGTATTTTCATTTTGGATAACTATCCTTTTTGGGCTTTGCGTGAATGCCTGCTTCTTCAAAGCGAGAAGTCGGCTTGTGTCTGATGATAGCGTGTTGTTTCGTTCCCGGCAAATGTGGCTCAAGTAGAGCTAGAAACTGCCGTTTCGAAAGAAGCCACCCGCCGACCAGCGAGAACATCATAAAATAGTGCTTCGTAAGCGTCGGTAATCGCATCCCAACTGTAATGCTGTTGCGCATGGACCGCTGCTTTTTTACGATACTCTGCTACAACATCGGGGTGATCAAGAAGATATTGCAATCCCTGGCGCAGGGATGGCCCGCCAATCTGGCCATCATAGCTGAGGGCTGCGTCAGCCACAGTCTCCAGATTCTCGGCTGTTATGTACGACCACACAATTACCAAAGGCCATTGCCTCTACCAAAGCAGGATGAGTCCCCCCCACGCCCGAAGTAAGTGTATAGGCATAGGCATTACTGGCCAGCTCCCAATACCCTTCCCCAAAGACATATCCGGTAAAGATAACACGGGGATCATGGGTAGCGTGGAGTTGTGCCTTATACTCCTCGGCGTAGACTGCATCACCGACTATGACACACTTCATGTCTGTATCGAGACCTTGCCAGGCCTCAACCAGGTGGTGAGCACAGTTTTCCGGGACAAGACGCCCGACAAAGAGGACATACTCTCTGGGTTTAAGACCGTATTGGGCCAGTGTGGGGCCGGGAGCACGTCGGGGTAGCTCGGCCCCATAGGCAATATAGGTGGTGGGAATGTGGTAGACATCCTGATAGTAACGTTGTACGACGCGAGAGTCGGTAACGACGGCGTTGGCCAAGGGGCCGGCCATCCTTTCGGCAAACTGGATGTATTTTTTAGCGATGAGGGGCCATTTTGCACGTTTCCAATCCAGGCCGTCTACGTTGATGATACTCTTTTGCCCTGCCAGCCGTGGAATCCAGGCGACCATACTATTCCCGGCAATGAAATAAAGTACAATATCGTAATGTTGACCCAGTCCATGCACACTGGAAAGAAAGGAATGGACAATCGTATCCAGGTATTTATTAGTGATTGTAGGTAGCTTGACCAGGCGCATTCCGCGATAGGTGGGTTGATCATATTGAATGTGGTGGCTACGAGCATACACGGTTACGTCGTGGCCGCGTTCGACCAAGCGGGCACCAAGCTGTTCGACACAAGTCTCGAATCCGGAATAAGAGGCAGGTATGCCACGAGTGCCCATGAGGGCGATACGTAATGGTTTTTTAGTGTCTGTCATTGTGTTTCCCCCAGGATGTCTGGAGATTGGACGGGGGTAATTTGTTCAGGGGGAGGACTGTGTTGCCAGAAATTCCTGACGTAGCTTATCGGCATCGGCACGGTCATTGGGGTTTTCTGTGAGCGACTGCAATTGCTGCAATGTTCTCAGGGCGTCTTGGATGTGGCCAGCACGTCCCTGGGCCAGCGCAATGCCAAGGAGCAGGTGGGAATCATCTGGCCGGATGATGTAGGCTTGCGTAAGTTCGTCCAGGGCAAGATTGTAGCGTTGCAGCTTCAGATAAGCATTTCCGAGGAGACGATGCGCCCAATAGTCATCCGGTGCCAGCACCACGGCGCGGCCCAACACTGCCGCTGCTTGTTCATTTTTGCCGATACCGAGATAAGCAGCACCTAAACCGGCATAAACCTCGACATCTTCAGCGCCGAGAGCCAAGGCTTTTTGGTAAGAGTCGATGGCTTCTAGGAAATTCCCGGCACTTCGTTGGGCATTACCGCGTTTTTTCCATAAAGTCGCTTGTTGCTCCGGTTCGATCCAGGAGGTAATTTGCATCTGTTCGGCAAAGGCGAGGCTGTCTGTGTCGAATGAAGGTGGAATCCAGTAGAGGTCTTGGCCGCCATTTGGGAAGTGTAATGCTCGCACCGTTTGCAGCCAGGCGCGAAATTCATTGCCATCTGCCATTTCTGTGAGCACGACTTCTGGGGCGTGGAGCCAGACAGCTACTCCTTCTTGATGTTGAGCAAAAACCTGGGCCAGGGGCTGATTCAGGAAGCCAGGAGGGGGCTCATCGGCAAGCGAGATATGGGCCCCTGCACTGGCAACAGCCACTGTGAAAAGGTCGGGCTCAGAGCGGGTCTGGGAAGCAGTACATGTGCTGAGGATCAACCCGGATAGAAGAAAGATGAAGAATAGAAAAGAACGACGCTTCATGCGATATCGGCAAGCATGTCGAGATAGAGCTGTTCGAAGGCAGCAATATGGCGGGGATAGCTGAATTGTTGTATGACCCGTTGCCGGCCCGCTGCGCCCAGTTGTTGGCGTAGCGGGGGCTGTGTGGCCAACCTCACCAGGGCTGTACGCATCTCTGAAGGATGTTGGGGTGAGACCAGATAACCTGTCTCTCCTTCTTTTATTGTTTCGCGGGGACCACCGTGACGAGTAGCAATGACGGGGCGGCCACTGGCCATGGCCTCGATGACGACCATCCCAAAGGGCTCAGGGCGCGTGGAGGGAACCACCACAATATCGAGAGCGGCCAAGATTTGCGGCATGTCGCGGCGATAACCAGCCCAAATCAGGTGAGAAGCGATTCCCAGTTCCTGCGCCAGGGACTGTAGCGCCTGCAGGCGCCAGG
>JAADFV010000367.1 GCA_013152695.1 Chloroflexota bacterium
CTTGTGGAATGCAGCGCAGACTGTATGCATCCTGGATCTTTTCCGGCGCCGAATCGACCAGGCGGCTGCCGGTAATAAGCTGTCTTATGCGATGAGCAATTTCTTGCTGGCCGGGTTGTCCAGAGGCGGCGTGGATGAGGGGATCGAAGGCGGCAGAAAGCCCTAAAAGTGCCTCCAGGCTTAAGGCGGCAGCGATTGTAGCATGCGCCAGCAAATTCTCGGCATCATAAACGGCCAAAGCTCCCGCCGCGGCCATAAAATCGATGCCGTTAGAAAGAGCCAGGCCTTCTTTCGCTTCGAGTACAACTCTCTCGAGATGGGCCCGACGCATGGCTTCGGCACCACTGAGTAATTCACCCTGGTACCAGGCCTGGCCACTGAAACCGCTATCTTCGGCTCCGGCATCGGCCGTCATGACAACGGCGATGTGTGCCAGTGGAGCCAAATCGCCGCTGGCACCAAGTGAACCCTTGCTCGGGACATAGGGTGTGATTCCGGCATTGAGCATGTCGATGAGGGTCTGTGCCACGATAGGGCGCACCCCAGAATTCCCCCGCGCCAGCATATTAGCCCGGATGACCATCATCGCTCTGACCACGTCTTCCGCCAGGGGTTCGCCCACACCGCACACGCACAACACGATGAGGTTTCGCGAAAGCTGCCTCGCCTCGGCGGCGTCGATCTGTTTCGTCGCCAGAGAACCAAAGCCAGTGTTGACGCCATAAATCACGTTTTTAGCGTTTTGGATGGAGTTGGCCACCCACTCATGGCTGCGCCTCATCCTTTCTCGCACGGATTCGTCGAGAGGGGCAACCTGTACATGGTCGCGGGCTATGGCAACCAATTGTTCGATAGTGAGATTCTCACCAGTGAGTTCGATCATGAACACTTTCCTTGGCACGAAAACCTTGTCTCGATGGTGCCTGAATGGGAGCGTATGCAGTCATCAAAGCGCAGCTTGGTTTTCTCGCTGCCAATGATACTCATTACAACACAGCAGAATGATGCGTGAGGATTTCACTGATGAGAAATATTGGATTACTCAGCACTTTCAGTTTGTCCAGAAGATCGGACTGAACCTGGGCATTGTAAAAACCCATCTCGAAACTTTTTCTGTCGCTCCAGTCCATCGTAGCCATAAAGCGGTAGGGTGGCTGGCTACCGTCAGGCCAGGCGCTTTCGACGCGAGCAAAATCGGCGCAAACAAGACCAGGCATAGAATCACTAATACGTTCGTACTCAGCCAGTTGCCAGTGCAGAAACTCTTCCTCATCGACATAGGGCTTGAGGTTGTACAAAATAGTTAACCGTATCATTTTACTTCCCAAAGTTTACATAAATATGACTGTTGACATCTTTGTCGGACATTTTTATCGAGCCACCTGTCTTGGTATCAGGCACTGTCCAGGCGGGCCAGGCCTTTGCGCAGGGCATAGAGTGCGGCTTGGGTTCTGTTGGCAAGATGGAGCTTACTCAGAATACTCCCCATGTGGTTTCGGACCGTTCTTTCGCTGATGAAAAGGCGACCGGCAATTTCCTGGTTACTCAGGCCTTGGGCGACGAGCTTGAGCACCTCGACTTCCCGTTCTGATAACGAGTCCGGGGTTGTCGATTCAGGGGAGGGATTGTTGATTTCGCGGATCAATTTGAGGGCGATGCTGGGGTCGAGTGAGGATTCTCCCTGGAAAACATGGCGGATGGCCTGGAGTAACTCTTGCGGTGAGGAGTCCTTGAGTAAATAGCCCAAGGCGCCGGCTTTGATCGCCGGTAGCACCTTGTCATCATCGGAGAAACTAGTCAAGGCCAAAATACGCGCCTTCGGGTTGATCTGGGTGATCTTTCTAATCGCCTGGATGCCATCCATTTCCGGCATGACCAGGTCCATGAGGATGACATCGGGGTGCAGGGTTTGAAAGCGTTGCACTGCCTCCTGCCCGTTCGCGGCTTCCCCAACAACCGTCATCCCGTATTCCGTGTTGATCAAAGACCTCAGTCCTTCTCGAACGACAGCATGGTCGTCGGCGATAAGGATGCGTATGACGTCAGTCACTGCCAACCACCTCCGTCACGGCGATAATGGGCTGACGTGCCGATCTCATACCGGATTTTGTCTCCAATTCTAATACAACAGAAATAGTGGTGCCCTGGGTGGGCTTGGAGATAATGCCGATGCTGCCTCCCAGGTTTGCTACGCGCTCCTGCATGCTGACCAATCCCATGCCTCCCTGATCGATGGCCTCGCTGTAGACAAAGCCGATGCCATTATCGATGACTTTTGCCTGTACCTGGTTGTACGTTGTTGTAATTTCGACGATGACGGAGGTCGCGGCAGAATGTTTGAGGGAGTTGTTGAGGGCTTCCTGAATGATGTGATAAAGTTCGCGCTCGACCGCCAGGGGCAGATCGGTATGGGCATCGGCAATGAGGTGTGCTTTGACTCCGGCCCGTCTTTCTACGGCATCTAGCCGTTTTTGCAACGTCTGCAACAGGCCATCTTGCTCCAGAGCCAATGGTCGTAATTCGTACACCAGCAGGCGCATCTCTTTCAGGGCGTATTGGGCGGTTTCACTCAATCTTTGCAGATAGCGCTCAGCCGTATCCAGCTCGCGACGATGAATCAGACGGCGTCCGGTTTCGGCAAAGAGTGTCAGGCTGTAAAGTGACTGCGTCACAGAATCATGCAGGTCGCGGGCAAGACGTTGCCGCTCGGCGATTACAGCCAGGTCGCCTGCCTGCTGGTAAAGACGGGCATTTTCGACGGCAACACCAACCTGTTCGGCAATCGAGGTCAGCAGAGCCACTTTTTCCGGCCGAAATTCTCGCCCTGCTTTGCCCAAAATGCTAAACACCCCCAAAACACTGCCTTTTGCCCGGATGGGAATACCCAGGAAACTGTGGAGGAGGGAGGGAGGAACTGACTTGAGATAATCGATCTCATTGGCTAAATCAGACACCAACAAGGGTTCACCCTCTTTCAACACCCGACCAATCAAGCCACTATCGACCGACACCATTTCCAGCTGAGCTTTACTCGAAGGGTCCAAACCACGCTGGGCAGCAAGGTGCAATACACCTTCCTCGCTTTCAATGAGATGAATGGCACCCTTCTTGCATTGCATGGCCGAAAGAACACGATCGAGAGCATGATCGAGGATGGTGCTTAAGTCGTTGGAAGCGCTGGCGACGGAAGCAATATCGGACCGATAATTCGGTGTTAGCCTTTTGCAGGGCTTCGCGGGCACGACGCCGGTCTGTAATGTCGTAACCAAAGGTGATCGCCCCGTAAATCCGCCCTTGATCGTCGGTCAGGCTCTTGGAATGCCAGGAAATAGCTTTGATCTCACCATCTTTGCACGTAATTTCTGTTTCGATATTCTCCATCGAGCGGTCTTTGGTGAGCATGGCCCTGGCCAGGGAGGCGACATCCCGGCGATAAGCTTCATCGGGATAGAGCCACTCCCAAATGTGATTGTGCCCCAGAACTTCTTCGCGTGAATAGCCACTGAGTTTCTCCGCGGTTGCGTTCCACAAGACGATGTTGAGATCGCGGTCGAATACATTGAGCCAGACATTGATGTTCTCGATGATACTATTCGAGAACTGATTCTGGATGGAGGTCATGTCGATGGCCGGATTTTGTTCGCTGGCCTTCGTGGGTGGGCTGTTCATAAAGTTACGACACTATAACCGGTGTTTTCTCGTGGAGTACAGGGCGTCGTCAAGTATGAAAAAGAGGGTGGGGGAGAAGGAAGAAGGGGTTGGAGTCGGGAAGAAGACGGAGAGGTGCAAGGACAAGCGTTCTGCATGTCCCTACAATGTATTTTATGCCAGCGCTCTCATCAAGACGACCTATCATTATCATACGTGATTCGAGCAACTAAAACAACTTTATCCGCCGGCTGACCGCTCGTTTCGAAAAATGGAAGGGTTTTGGCGAGAGGAGAATGTCTGGAGGAGAAGCCAAGTTACTAAGAGGCTTCTTCGCTAATGACCTCTTCCGAAATCAAAAAGAGTGGATCGGCGATGCGCTGTAAGGCTGGTTCCAGCTCCTTTTGGTAATCGGGATCAAAAAATGATTTGCGAAATGTTTCCATATCAGGGAAATAGGCTTCGGTCATGTAACGATAGGGGAGATCCTCACGTTGCCAGGCCTCTTTAATGACATAAAAATCACTTTTGATCACGCCGGGAAGTGCCATATTCTCTTCCTGATGTTCGGTTGTGCGCCACCGAATGAATTCATCGTGATCGGCGCCGGGAGGCAAATTGTAAAGTACGGTCAATTTAATCACGGTACTTGCTCCATTTATTGTTTGATAACGAGTTGATGGTCGGAGCCGGTCAGGGTACGTACGCCCGTTTCTGTGACGACAACGATGTCCTCGATACGAACGCCAAAGCGGCCGGGTAGATAGACACCAGGCTCGACACTGAAGGTCATTCCAGGCGCCAGCACCTCTTCGTTTCCTTCCATAAGCCAGGGTGCTTCGTGCACATCCATGCCGATGCCGTGGCCAGTGCGATGGACGAAGTATTCTCCATATCCAGCCGTGTTCAGAACCCCGCGCGTTGCTCTATCGATATCCTGAGCGGTAACACCCGGCCGTACCGCTGCCCGACCTGCTTCGTTGGCTGCCAGGACGGCGGCATACGCGGCGCGAAAGTCCGGCGAGGGCTCTCCCAGGAACACCATTCGCGTGATGTCCGATTTGTAGCCGTTGAGGGAGGCGCCGATGTCGATGATAATTGCGTCACCCTTTTGCAGGCGGCGCTCGCCACTGTGATGGTGGGGAAAAGCACCGTTGGGGCCCGATGCAATCAGGGTAAACTCGACCGATTCCGCTCCATCGCGGCGAAAGGCTGCCTCTGTTTCCCAGGCCACCTCCGCCTCTGTGACACCCGGTTCGCAAGCGGCCATGGCCACCTGCATGGCACGGTCTGCTTGCGCCGCCGCCGCTCGCAAGGCCTCGATTTCGGCCGGCGACTTGCGGATGCGTAGGGGCGCAATGAGGGAACCGGCTGGAAGCACTTCCTCTGGTTTAGCAAGCGAGAGCAGTGGGATGAGAAAATCGGCGCGGGTAGCGCCGTCGAAAGCCAGGCGCCTGGGAGCGGTAAGATCGGAAAGGGCCGCGCGCAGAGCTCGTGCCGGCCCCTCACTGTCGTCCCAGGTGATCGGTTCGATGCTGACATGCGCCTGCCAATCTTCGGCATTGAGCGCAGGCATTACCACTTTGACCTTATCCGCCGAGATGAGCAAAAGGCACAAGCGCTCATCCGGGTGGGGCGTGTAACCGGCCAGGTAGCGCATATTGGTGGTGGGACCGATGGCCACCAGATCAACATGGCTGGCACGGATGGCATTTTGTAAACGTTCGATACGATCTTTCACGAGCTGTCTTCCTTTGGACCTGGTTAGTCAGATTTTAGCTCACGGGGCCAGAAATTTTCGTCGGAGCAGGGAGTAGGGAGTAAGAAGTAAGGAGTGAAGGGGCAAACGTCGTGAGGTTGGCGCGGAAAAAGGAGACGGAAGACGGGAGACGGAAGAGAGTATTGAAGGATTAGACGCTTGAGTGCCGATACCGTGAAAAGATAGGAGCGCACCCCTGCAGCCACCTCTGACGGAA
>JAADFV010000368.1 GCA_013152695.1 Chloroflexota bacterium
CCCATTCCTCCCACACCTACGTCGATTCCTCCCACAGCAACGCCGATTCCTGCCACAGCAACACCCATTCCCCCTTCTGCCACCCCCACAGCCACGGCAATTCCTCCCACCTTCACCCCAACACCCCTTCCGCCCACTGCCACGACCAGTATCCCCAGTCCAACCCCAACCGTCATCCCCCCCACGCCGACACCCGTTCCCGACACACCCACTCCGACCCCCAGCCCAACATCACCCCCTGTGGCCGGCCTGACCATCGGCGCCCAGGTCAAGGTACAGACCGCGGGTGCGACTCTACGGGTACGGCTACGGCCGGGCTTAGATCAAGGACTCGTGGCCGCTTACGCCAATGACACGATCCTCACCATTATTGGTGGGCCCGTCGTTGTCGATGGCATCACCTGGTGGGAAGTAGAAGGTCCCGACGGCAACGGTTGGTGCGCCGGTCAATATCTCACTATCACCGAATTTACGAGTCATCCTTAGAAATCTGCGGAGTAAGCTGGGGCGGCCGCAAGGGTACCCTGCACCGTGAGGAAATACCACTAGCACCTTCGCCGAGGTAATTCCCTCGACACTGCATGTGGGCGGCTCAGGAATCAAGGCCATAGACAGAAATATGCTTGCCACTGTCAGAACCAAAGGGATGGCCTTGCCAGTTACTCCAGCGGTGTTCTCGCTTCATCCCTGCAAGACGAGCCATCAGATCGAGCTCCGAAGGCCAGGCAAAACGCAGCTTGACAGGAAATAGCCGGATACCCTTTTCACTCAAAAGAACATGTTGTGCCATCACCTGTTGTGTGGCTTTATCCAGTTTCGAAACATCCAGTTTCACAGCATCCAGGCGCAGATCCACGCTGCTCACATTTTGACCCCGACTAAACCGGCAGAGATCGGGCACAAAAGCCTCGATGACAAAAACGCCGCCAGGACGTAGATGGCGGGCCACACTCGCAAAGCACTGCACCTGTTCTTCCTGCGTGAGTAAAGCAAAAAAGGTATTGAATACCACATAGACAAGATTGAACCTTTGCGGGAGATCGAAATCAGCAAAACTACCCAGAACAACGGAAATATGTTCACCACCGGGTTTGGCACGAAGTTTTGCAATCATGGCGGGCGAGGCATCGATGCCGTATACTTCGACACCTCGCGCCTGCAAAGGCAGGGCAATCCGGCCAGTACCGATACCCAGCTCTAAGGCGGGGCCGCCTTCGGCTAATTCCGCCAGCATATCGATCGCTGCTTCATCGGCAGGATACCAGGTGTCGTACAGATCGGCGATGTACTCCCCGTATGTTTCTTCACGATATTCAGTCATGATGAGGGCCTCCTGAGCTAAATGAGGGCAGGGCTTGCATAACGGTATCCAGGTCTTTATCACCGCGGCCAGAGAGATTGATGAGGATGATGTGGTCAGAAGGAAGGGTAGGGGCTAGTTCCAGGACATGCCCGACAGCATGGGCACTTTCTAAGGCGGGGATAATCCCTTCATACTCGCACAAGGCCTGAAAACCGGCCAGAGCCTGATCATCGGTACAATACGTATACTCGGTACGTCCCAAATCACGCAGATAGGCGTGTTCAGGACCGATCGAGGCATAATCAAGACCGGCGCTGATGCTGTGGGTGAGGGCGATCTGGCCATCTGCATCTTGCATAACATAAGAACGGGTGCCATGCAGGACCCCCAGGCGCGCCAGATCTGGGTCGGCAAAACGAGCCGCGTGTTCGCCGCTGGCAATTCCCCGGCCACCTGCCTCTACCCCCAAAAGCCGTACTTCCTCATCCTCCAGGAAGGGATGAAAGATGCCGATAGCATTAGAACCTCCGCCCACGCAAGCAACAATGGTGTCAGGCAGGCGTCCGACCTGATCCAGCATCTGCTGCCGTGCTTCCACACCGATCACACGCTGGAAATCGCGCACCATCATGGGATAAGGGTGGGGCCCAAGGGCAGAGCCAAGAAGATAGTGGGTGTTCTCTACATTCGTAACCCAGTCACGAATCGCCTCGTTGATGGCATCTTTCAGGGTTTTACTGCCGCTTTCCACCCCGCGCACTTCGGTGCCGAGTAACTGCATGCGAAATACATTCGGCCGCTGGCGTGCCATATCCACCGTGCCCATATAAACGACACATTCGACACCCAGAAGGGCCGCGGCCGTGGCTGTGGCCACGCCATGCTGGCCCGCCCCTGTTTCGGCAACGATGCG
The DNA here is from genome assembly GCA_013152695.1 of Chloroflexota bacterium. The sequence continues at coordinate 2,217 of JAADFV010000368.1, forward strand.
CTGTTTTCCCATGCGCTTGACCAGTAAGGCCTGTCCGAGGGCATTGTTGATTTTGTGCGCGCCAGAATGGGCCAGGTCCTCTCGTTTGAGGTATATCTGCGCCCCTCCCAGATGCTGGCTCAGGCGACGGGCATAGGTGATGGGCGTGGGGCGCCCAACGTAAGTTTGAAAGAGATTGTTGAGTTCTGCCCAAAATTCGGGATCTGTCTGGGCCTGGTGATAGGCGTTTTCTAGTTCTGCCAGGGCGGGCATCAAGGTTTCGGGCACAAATTGACCGCCATAAGGGCCGAAATGGCCGTGGTCATCAGGAACGACCGTGTGGATGGTGGGGCTGTTGTGTGTCATATTTGTAAACACTCAGTCGATATGAAAAATATGGTCAGGATTAAAGGCATCGGCGATGCGCTGGAGGTGGTTGGGTGCGATGTTGGGAGGTAGTTCGTCTTGTCGGAACCATTGCAACGCCGCGGTTTCTTCGTTTGATTCTATCATTTCCCCGCCAACAATGCGACAAAGAAAGTTGAGAGAGGCGATCTGGACACGATTGCCATCGGGGTAGATCATGCATATTTCAGGATCGGTGTAGCAACCGAGTAGCCGGATGATCTCAACCTTGAGGCCGGTTTCTTCATAAGCTTCGCGAATGGCGGCGCTAGTAAAAGTGTTGCCGGGATCGACCCCACCTCCGGGTAAACACCACCAATCTCCATCGGTACGTTTTTGTAAGAGCAGACGGCCACTTTCATCGAGAATGGTCACAGAGCACCCCAGGCGAATCTGGGCATCGAGGGTGGCGCCGGGACCGAGTTGAAAACGGAGGGATTCTGACTTAATGATGGAGTTCATCGTTTTTTTGCGGGAAATGCTGGAAATATAATAGGAACAGATGCCATGAGCGTTTGCACACCGATGTGGATGAAAATAATCTGTGCACAGACCATCTGTAGCCCGGAAAACCTGTAAACCGGAAAA
>JAADFV010000369.1 GCA_013152695.1 Chloroflexota bacterium
CAGCCGATTAAAGGTGCCAAAGTCCTGGCCTTGTTGGGAGATACCGTCACCACCGATCACATTTCCCCGGCCGGCCCCATTGCCCCAGACACCCCTGCCGCCCGCTATCTCTTGGAACATGGTATCGCCCGCGAGGACTGGAACAGCTATGGCAGTCGACGTGGTAATCACGAAGTGATGATGCGCGGGACTTTTGCCAACATCCGCATTCGTAACCGGCTCGTTCCGGGCGTCGAGGGCGGCTACACGGTGTATCAGCCCAGCGGCGAGAAAATGAGTATCTTCGACGCCGCCATGAAATATCAGGCAGATGGCACGCCCTTGATCATCATTGCCGGCAAGGAATATGGCACCGGTTCTAGCCGCGACTGGGCTGCAAAAGGGCCACAGTTGCAGGGCGTTCGGGCCGTAATCGCCCAGAGCTATGAGCGCATCCATCGCTCCAATCTGGTGGGGATGGGCATCTTGCCCTTGCAATTCTTACCGGGCGACAGCGCCGAAAGCCTGGGATTGAGCGGATTCGAGAGTTACGATATCATCGGTCTGGATGATGACATGCAGCCCGGACAAACGTACACCGTGCGGGCCAAGGCCGATGATGGCAAGGTCACGGAATTCCAGGTCATCAGCCGTATCGACACACCTGTCGAGGTAGAATACTACAAGAACGGCGGTATTTTGCATACTGTGCTGCGCCGCATGGCCAGGTCGAACTGATAACCTGGGGGAAGCTGCTATCTGATTCCAACCAGGTTAACAGGCCCGGGCGTTCTGCGGAACCCCGGGCCTTCCCGTCTGTACCCAGCCAAAACCATTCACCCCGATTCCATTAGCCGAGGAGGAACGGTCCCATGGAAGCCCCAATTCTGGAACATGTGTTGGAGCAATTGCGCAATGCCTTAGAGCGCGATGATTTAGTGGGTGCTGCCAATATCATCGAGGCATTACGCCCGGCCGATCAGGCTGAGTTGTTCAACGAGCTAGACGATGAGCAGCAACGGGCATTGTTGACAAAAATAGCCCCCGAAGATTCGGCTGACATTCTGGAAGAGCTGGATGATGAAACCGTCGCCGAGCTGATTGCCTCCCTGTCGGATGAGGCGCTGGTTCCCATCATGGATGAGATGGAGCCGGACGAAGCAGCCGACCTTTTAGGCGACATGGATCCGGAGCGTGCTCGCGAACTCCTTTCTCGCCTGGAAGATCCCGACGAAGTCCGCCCCCTCCTTCTCCACCCTGACGAGACAGCCGGTGGCTTGATGACCACCGAGTTTCTTGCCTTGCGGCGACGCATGACCGCAGGTGAGGCCATCGAAGCAATTCGACGCTGGCAACCGTCAGAAGAGACCATCTATTATTTGTTCGTCGTGGATCAGCACGGGCGCCTGTGTGGGGTAGTGAATTTGCGGCAGCTTATCGTCGCCGATCCCCATACGTTGATCAGGGATATCATGGATCCCGAGGTGATTTCGGTGCGTGCCGGTATCGATCAGGAAGAGGCAGCACGGATCATGAAGCGCTACGATCTGATCGCCTTGCCGGTTGTGGACCCCAACAACGTTCTCCTCGGCGTTATCACCTTCGATGATGTGATCGATGTGTTGGAAGATGAGGCAACCGAGGACATGCAGCGCTTGGGTGGTGCTGAACCTTTGGACCGTGCTTATCTCGATACATCGCCTTTGACGATTACCCGCAAACGTATCGGTTGGCTGTTGTTACTTTTCATTACCGCCACGCTCACCGGCTCGGTGATGCGTCTCTTCGAGGATGAATTGCAAACGGTAGTGTCTCTCGCCATTTTCATTCCCCTACTCATTGGTACGGGCGGTAACGCTGGTTCTCAGACCACAGCCACCATTATTCGCGCCCTGGCCACTGGTGATATCGAACCCAGTGATGCATTAGGGGTGTGGTGGCACGAAGCGCGGGTTGGGATTCTGTTGGGGGTCGGTATGGCCATCGCGGCCTATATCCGCGCTATTACCTGGGAGCCGGACTCTGCCCTAGCCCTTACCGTCGCCACCGCCATCCTGGCTTTGGTCTTGTGGGCTACGGGCGTGGGATCGTTACTTCCTCTTCTCGCCGCAAAATTGGGCATTGATCCGGCTTTGGTTTCGGGTCCGTTGATGAGTACCCTCGTCGATGCCACCGGGCTGTTTATTTATTTTACTATTGCCCGCGTCATTCTTGGATTATAGGTTTATTCTCGCCAACACTCTCCACCGGTCTCCTCTACCCTTTTTCCTCATGCCCCAACGACCTTCTTTTCTCAGTCAACGTTACATTTTTCGTTTTTGGTTGCCCCTGGCCATCATGTGGTTGATGATGGCTGTCGAGCAACCCATCTTGGCGGGAGTGATTGCCCGTATGGACGCCCCCAAAGAGCAGTTAGCGGCCTTTGGTATCACCTTTTCTTTGGCCCTGCTCATCGAAGGCCCGATTATCATGCTTTTGGCGGCGAGCACGGCCCTGGCACGGGGCAAACAATCGTACGGACAGCTTTTTCGCTTCACGACCCTCGTTTCGGCGGCCTTAACCTTATTCCATCTGATAGTGGCCCTCACACCTCTGTACGGCATACTTGTGGGCGTCGTTATCGGCGCTCCTGCCGAGCTGGTTGAGCCTTCACGTCAGGCTTTTTTGGTCATGTTCCCCTGGACGGCAGCCGTAGCCTATCGCCGCTTGTGGCAGGGGGTGATGATCCGTTTTGGCATGACCGATCAGGTGGGTTTGACTACGGTCATTCGCCTTACCGCCAGCGGTATCGTGGCCATAGGAGGCCTGTTCTGGGGTGTCCTGCCCGGCGCTACCCTTGCCGGAGTGGCCCTGAGCATTGGTGTCATTGTCGGGGCTCTGGCAGCACTGTATTTCACACGCCCTTTGATTGCCCAACAGTTCAGCGGTGCCGAGCCGGCATCCTCGCAGATCAGCTTGCGCTACCTCCTCAATTTTTACATCCCCCTGGCATTGACCAATACTATCAATTTTATCGGCCGCCCCCTTCTGACGTTTGGATTGAGTCGCTCTCCGCTACCGCTGGAATCATTGGCCTTGTGGCCGGTGCTGATGTCGATCGCTTTCATTTTCCGCAGTGTGGGCTTCGCCTATCAGGAAGTTGTGGTGGCTTTACTTGAGGATGAAGCCACCTATCGCGCTCTCAAACGATTTGCCATCACC
>JAADFV010000370.1 GCA_013152695.1 Chloroflexota bacterium
TTATGAGATTGTCGTAAGCAATATCGGTAACACCGATGTTGTGTCTGCCACGTTGCAGGATACTTACGAGACCACCTATCTTGATTTTAGTACGGCAACGCCTGCTCCCGTAAGCTCCCTAGACGATGGCGTACTTGATTGGACGAACATCGGTCCCATCGCCTACGGCAGTGCCGTCACTGTCACGGTTGAATTTACGGCCGCGCTTAGCACCGAGCCGATCACGGGGCCTCCTGCCGATCGTACGATCAATACCGCCACAGTGACCGACGTGGTGGATGAAAACGGCAATAGCGACAGCGCCAACAATTATCCTTCCGATGACCCGTCCACACCGGATGATGAAAATCCCTTGAGCGATACCGCTAACGTCGAGATCACCGACCCCGGGGTAGCCATAGAAAAAGGGCTGGTCATACCGGCCGATGGCGACACCATTGTCGGGGCTGAGGTGGTTTACACCATCACCGTGACCAACACCGGCGATACCCTTCTCCAAACTGTGCCTCTGAGCGATACTTATGACAGTACGTTTCTCAGCTATGGCTATGGTGGTGTATTTAGTAGTCCTGCCAGCGATGACAACAACGACGACGGCTCTCTGGCCTGGGCCAATGTCGGGCCCCTGGCCGTGCAGGCCAGTACCACCATCACCGTGCATTTTACGGCTAATGCGAGCACTCAGAATGAGGTGAACAACCAAACCATCAACTACGCCGCTGTCCATGACGTTGTCGATGAAAACGGCGATACCGTCCCTGCCGACCAGGCTCAGGCGCCCGTGGAGATCGTCAACCAAGGCGTCATTGGCGATTACGTCTGGTACGACACTGATGGCGACGGCATTCAAGATGTGAACGAGAGTGGTCTTGGTAATGTCACTATCGATTTGAAGGATGGTGGGGGATCCGTAGTCGCTACTGTTGCCACGGATGCCGATGGTGGCTACATTTTCACCCATTTGCCTGCCGATAACTACACAGTCGACATAACGGACAATTTCGGCATTATTGCCGGTCTTACACCGGTTTCTGGTCCCGAAAGCCAGATTGAACCCTACACTGTTCATTTGGGCCCAGGCGAAATCTATCGCGAGGCCGACTTTGCTTACGTTCTCGATTCAACTTTGGCCATAGTCGGCGATACCGTCTGGTACGATCCCAATCAAAATGGGAAGCGAGATGCGGGCGAAGCCGGTATCCAGGGTGTAACCGTGACCTTGTTCGATGCCACTACCGGCACCTCGACCGGTCATTATGCCGTTACCAACATCAACGGTAACTACCTCATTGGCGCCGTGCCTGCCGGTACCTATTACGTGCAAGCCACAGCGGGCGTCCCTGCCGGAGCCAGCCCTTCCAGCGGCGCTCCCAGCCCAAGTGCCGTTTTTGTCGTAGTCGCTGGTGATCATTATCTCGATGCCGATATCGGCTACGTGCGAGAGGCGCCTTCTGAGATTGCCGGTACGGTATGGGACGACAGTCCCAATGAGAACGGGCTTCTCGACGAGGCCGGTAACCCTGGCATTCCCGGCGTCAGCGTCGATCTTCTCGATACCAACAGCAAGATTCTCGCCACCACAACCAGCGATAGTAACGGCGACTTTAGTTTCCCCGGCCTACCCGCTGGCACTTATCAGGTTCAGGTTTCCGATACCCAGAATGTGCTCGATGATTACGTTCCCACCCTCATCATTGGCGGAACCACTGACAACACCAACAAGGCCCAACCTTACAGTGTTACCCTGGGAACTGGCATGATCGACACGACCGCCGATTTTGGCTACGTGCTCGATAATCCGCCCGACGAAAGCGGTATCATCGGCAATCAGGTCTGGTACGATCGAGATGGTGATGGCGTCTATGAGCCCAGTTCTGGTGATGTCGGTGTGGAGGGCGTCACTGTCGATTTGCTCAACGCCTTGGGTCAGGTCATCACCAGCACCGTCACTGGCGCTTCTGGCGATTACGTCTTTACGAGGCTGGCGCCGGCCACATACCAGGTGCAGGTTAGCGATGACTATGGGGTATTGGCAGGGTTTGTCGATACGGCCTTTCCCCTCGACCAAAGCGCCGACAACAACAATAAACATCAGCCCTACACCATTGTCTTACCCTCAGCCGGCATCAATATGAGTGCAGATTTCGGTTATACGGCACCGGCGGCCCTGGGTGATTTTCTCTGGTATGATGCCAACAACAACGGCCTGCAGGATGTCGGCGAGCCGGGGCTGGCCAACGTCACTCTCGATTTGTATGATGCCGGGATCGATGGAGCAGTAGGGGGTGGCGATGACACACTCCTTGCCTCCACGGTCAGCGATGCCGATGGCGGTTATCTCTTCCCCAACCTCTCTCCTGGTTCCTATTACGTTGATGTAACCGATCTCAATTCGGTATTGACCACCTTCTCCCTCACAAGTGGGCCGCAAAGCCAAACTGATCCCTCTGCCGTCGTTCCGTTGAGCCCCGGCACCGTCAACAAGGACATCGATTTTGGCTACGTGCAGATACCCTCCAACGATGCCATTATCGGTGATACCGTCTTCTACGATGGTAATGGCGATGGTGTACAACAGCCAGGCGAACCCGGCATCCCTGCCGTGATTGTCTGTGCCACTCCCGATGGCGGCGGCAGTCCAACTTGCGACACGAGCGACAGCAACGGTCATTATCTGCTGGATGTCGTTGCCGGTGCTTATACCGTTGCCCCCACCAATCCACCCCTCGCCTACACGGCGACAACGTCGGTGCCTCACAGCGTAACTGTCACTGCCGGTGATCAGTATCTGGATGCAGATTTCGGTTACCACTCTGCCACCTTAATGGGCACTATCGGTGATTTTGTTTTCGAGGATGTCGATGCTTCGGGCGATTACAGCGCCACGGTCGATGCCCCCTTCAAGGGTGTTAGTGTGGATCTGATTCAGGATAGCAATGCAGACGGTGTGTGGGATGATAGCGAAGCCATCATCGCCACCACAACCACGGATGAAAACGGCCAATATCTGTTCAGCGGTGTACCCACAGATGACTACCTTGTCCATGTCAGTGATACCAACGCCGTGCTCATTGACTACGTCAAAGCACCGTTGGGAGCGGCCGACACCAATGACAACAATCAGGCTGATCCTTATGCCCTTAATCTGGGGCAGGGAGCTTCTGTTT
>JAADFV010000371.1 GCA_013152695.1 Chloroflexota bacterium
TCCGCGACCTTCTCAACGAGCGCACCAAAGTCTTTGCTTTCACCGCTATGTCCAATGTCCTGGGCACTATCAACCCTGTGGCCGAACTTGTAGCCCAGGCTCACGCCGCTGGTGCCATTGCCGTTGTCGATGGTGCCCAGAGCGTACCGCACCTCACTGTCGATGTACAGGCTCTTGACGCCGACTTTCTCGCCTTTTCCGGCCACAAAATGCTGGGGCCCACCGGCATCGGTGTTCTCTACGGCAAAAAGGAACTTCTGCAAAATATGCCACCCTTCCTCGGCGGTGGTGACATGATTCGTGAAGTTAAGATGAGCGGCAGCCGCTGGAATGACCTGCCTTACAAATTCGAGGCAGGTACTCCTGCTATCGCTGAGGCCATCGGTCTGGGTGCTGCCGTCGACTACCTGACACAACTGGGCATGGAGTGGATCAGCGAACACGAACGCACCCTCACAGCCTACGCCTGGGAGCGCTTGCAAGATATCGAGGGCTTGCGTATCCTGGGGCCGGGGCCTGAGGAGCGGGGGGGACTGATTTCCTTCATATTGCAGGATGTTCACCCCCATGATGTTTCTGCCGTATTGGACAGACATGGCATTGCCGTACGAGCCGGTCATCATTGTGCGCAACCGATCCACGACTATTATGGCATTCCTGCCTCGACCCGTGCCAGTTTCTACATCTACAACACCAAGGACGAAATTGACCGCCTGGTGGTAGCCCTTGATAACGCGAAAGCAATCTTCTCATTTTAATTCAGGCTGGTTCATACCCATCACCTCGAGCCGCCATCATCCGAGCCAAAGCATTCTTCCCTCTATTCACCGGCCAAACATGAAATAATATGGACGACTTTTATCGCGAAAACATCCTTGATCATTATCGCCATCCCCATCACAAAGGTCATCTCGAAGACCCTGATATCCACTATCACGATGTCAATCCTTTTTGTGGGGACGAGATCACCCTGGAACTCAAGGTTGAAGACGGCCGCATTGTCGATGTGGCCTTCGACGGCAAGGGCTGTGCCATTAGCCAGGCCTCAGCCTCCATGCTAACCGATGAGATTATCGGGATGACCCTCGACGAAGTGCGAAAACTGGACAAGGATTTCATTCTGGACATGCTCGGCATTCCTATCGGCCCGGTTCGGCTTAAATGTGCCTTGCTCTCGCTTAAGGTATTGAAAGCGGGTGTCTGGGGCCTGGAAGAATGGCCGGAGTAGGAGTGCTTCATCATTTAGCCTTTCCTGAGCACCACCTTGGTCGAGGTGGTGACAACTAAACATCTAAACAATCATGACAGACGAAATACAAACGACACTTACGAACGATAGCGATATCCAGGAAATCAATGCCGGTCCTACCACCGAGCAAATCCGCGAAGTACTGAAAGCGGTCAAGGACCCGGAATTGAATGTAGATATTGTCAATCTCGGCCTGATTTACGATATAAAAATCAATCCGGACAACAGTGTCGACATTGACATGACCCTCACCAGTCCCGGCTGTCCTCTGGGTCCGGCCATTATCACCGATGCCTTCCAGACAGTGCGCAAGCATTTTCCCGATTTCGACGATATCCGTATCAATCTCGTCTGGGTGCCTTTCTGGAATCCTGAGATGATGACCGAAGAAGCCAAAGAAATGCTGGGATATTTCTAAGAGCCACGTGGCTACCAAGACCCTTTACTCAAGGCAGGGAAAAGAGAACTGGAGTCTGGCGAAAATCTATCTCGTAGGCAGCATCCTCCTGCTCGCCGCCGGACTGCGGTTTGTGGCCTTGGCCGGGCAAAGCTTCTGGGCGGATGAGGGGAATTCGGTGGTGCTGGCCGGGCGACGTTTCGGCGAGATCATCCAGGCTGCGGCAGCTGACATCCATCCCCCGGCCTATTACCTCCTTCTCAAAGCCTGGGGAAGTGTGTTCGGGCTGAATGAGGGGGGGGCGCGGAGCTTGTCGGCGCTGCTCGGTTTGTTGGTGGTAGGGGGTGTGTATTTGCTGGGACGGCGCCTTGCTGGTGAGCGTCTGGGATTGTTGGCTGCGTTTCTAGCAGCAGTCAACCCCTTCCTCATCTATTACAGCCAGGAAGCGCGCATGTACGAGCTGCTTACGCTGTGCGCAGTGGTCAGCGCCCTTGCTACTCTGACCCTGATGCAGGCAACAACCCCTGCCGCACGTCACAAAGCCCTGCTCCTCTACAGCGCTGCCGCAGTTCTTGGCCTGTACACGCACTATGCTTTCCCCTTGCATCTCTTGGTACTCAACGCCATTTTTCTGCTCTGGCTGGTGCGTACGGCCATGTCTTGGCAAGAACGCTGGCCCTGGTTGCGGGACTGGTTGCTGGCACAAGGGCTGAGCCTGCTGCTTTTCTTGCCCTGGCTGCCCACAGCCCTACACCAACTTACCACCTGGCCCGCCCCGCCTACCAGCCTCGGCGCCCTGGCTGGCCTGCAGCAGGCCCTGCAACTCTGGCTGTGTGGCCCCGTGGGATGTTCGGGCTCAATCCTCGCCGGAGGACTCAGCCCCAGCATCATTCTCGGGCTCGCCCTCGGTTTGCTCCTGCTGGGCGCCTCGACAAACTGGCGCAGTACGGCGACGCAGTTGGCGGTCTTCTGGTTGCTGGCGCCCCTGCTGGCCATGTTGCTGTTCGACATCTTCAACCCTGCCTTTTTCAAATTTCTACTTCTCGCCACGCCTGCTTTCCTTCTCCTCCTGGCACAAGGCATCCTGCGACTTTCTCGCCTGGCTCGCCCGGAGGGAGTACGAAGGCTGGCGACAGCTTTGCTCCTGGGATTGGTTCTATGGCCAGGATTACAAGCTCTCCAACGTTATTACACCGACCCTGCTGTAGCTCGCGACGATTACCGCAGCATTGCTGCTTACATCCGCTCTGTCAGCGATGCCAATGACGCCGTCATTCTCGATGCTCCCGGCCAGCTCGACGCCTTCAGTCAATATGACTACGGTACGGCCGAGCTCTTTCCTCTGCCCCGTACCCGACCTCTGGACCCTGATGCCACCAAGGCGGAGCTGGCCCAAATTCTCACTGAGCACAACCGTGTTTACGCCATCTTTTGGGCCACGGACCAGGCTGATCCCCAGGGTTTGATCGAGCAATATCTGGCCGAGCATGCTTTCAAAGCCTGGGATAGCTGGGTGG
>JAADFV010000372.1 GCA_013152695.1 Chloroflexota bacterium
TCGCGCCGCCCAGGCCAAGATATCGCTGCGATAGTCGCATGTATGGATGAGGGCAGAGGGAAGGGTGGCGAAGAGGCGGCGGAGGGAGATGAGGGGACGGAGGCTGGCCGGATGGGGATCCGGGATCGTGTGGGCGATGATTTTATGGGCGCAAGCGGCCTGGGCGAGGGGATGCTCACCGTGATGGCGCGAGAGACACACGATCTGCGGATGCCACCCAACCTTTCGCAGACGCAGTGCGTGATCGAGGAGCTGCCGTTCGATACCACCCAAATGCTGGCTGGAGCGGATGAGAATGATCGAGGTCATGGTCGCATTGTATCACAAATTCCAAGAGAATTATGCCAACTTTTCGATTATTGTATGTTGATCATTAACATTTCTTGGCCAATTCTGCTACAATAACATGTAAACAGCTCTTTTTCCTCCCATCGTCCTTTGAGGGCGATTTTGCACACAAGACGTACACCTATGGAAAATTCAGTCAAAGGGATGCTTACTCTGGATCAACTTGCCACTTTGGTTGCCAATGGCGAAATCGACACCATTGTTACCGTCTTTTCCGATCTCTACGGACGCCTGCTGGGTAAACGCATTAGTGGTGAATTCTTTTTGCAGCATATCGCCCAGGAAGGTATGCACGCATGCAACTACCTTCTCACCACCGATATGGAGATGGAGCCTGTTCCCGGCTATTCCTATGCCAACTGGGAACAGGGATATGGCGATTTTCATGCTGTACCCGACCTGACAACTTTACGCCGGGCCACATGGCTGCAGAAATCGGCACTGGTCATCTGTGATATCTTCGAGGAGGGAAGCGAGGAACCGACGGCAGTGGCCCCGCGCAACATCCTGCGACGCCAACTCGATGCCGCCGCCGACATGGGGGTAGTCGCCTTGGGTAGCTCGGAATTAGAGTACTATATTTTCGATCAGAGCTATGCCAGCGCTCGCGCTCAAAACTATCACGAGCTCAAAACCTTTGGCGCCTATATCGAAGACTATCACATCCTCCAGGGTACACGAGAAGAGGTGTTGAATGCCGCTGCGCGCAAACACCTCGCTGCCAGCGGCATCCCTGTGGAGTTCAGCAAGGGAGAATGGGGGCCGGGCCAGCACGAACTCAATATTCGCTACGCCGATTTGCTGACCATGGCCGACCGCCATACCCTGTACAAGCAGATCTTCAAGGAACTGGCCGATGAACTGGGTCTGGCCGTGACCTTTATGGCCAAGTTCGATCAACGCTTTGCCGGTTCCAGTTGCCACATGCATATCAGCCTCTGGGATTCCGAGCTTGAGCGCAATCTCTTTGCTGGCGAACAAACCTTCGGCCCCGTGCATGGCTCCGATACCTTTCGGTGGTTCTTAGGCGGGATCATGGCCCATGCTCCCGAGGTCATGGTCTTCTATGCCCCTACCGTCAACAGTTACAAACGCTTTCAGGCAGGCTCATGGGCGCCCACAGCTATTGCCTGGAGTTATGACAATCGTACGGCTGGATTCCGCGTGGTAGGGCATGGATCCTCCCTGCGCATCGAGTCCCGCATTCCCGGCGCTGACGTCAATCCTTACCTGGGATTTGCCGCCTTGCTTGCCTCCGGTCTCGATGGCATCCGCCATCAAATCGAACCGCCATCGATGTTCAGTGGCGATGTGTACGCCGCTGCGGAATTGCCCCATGTACCTCGCACCCTCCACGACGCCATCGAAGTCTTTGCCCACAGTAAATTCGTACGCCAGGCTTTTGGCGAGGATGTCGTTGCGCACTATCTGCACTTTTTCCGCACTGAACAACAGGCCTATGACAATGCCGTTACCGATTGGGAGCGGCGCCGCTATTTCGAACAAATCTAACCCACCTCTGACAACCTAACAACCCCCTCAACCCTTCCCCCCACAGGGCACAGCCATAGCACTGGGCAACTGACCACTATCTGACAACCCTTACGGACATTCCCCCATGAATACCTCAAATTCCCCCAATTTCCAACCGGAACAGAAAGTCTATGCCCAAACTCATATCAATCTGCGTCGTTCGCCCGGCTACCTCAACAAAACCGCCAGCGATATCCTTTTACGCGTCGTTCCTGGTACGGGCTTGATCGTTCTGCAAGGCCCGCAGAAGGTCGATAACCTTGTTTGGTGGCAGGTACGCGCCAGCAAAGCGAATGGCGAGGAAATAGAAGGCTGGGTGGCCTCAGCCACAGCGCGAGGACGACGCCTGATCGACACGACGACACCGGAACAAGAACGAACACCCCTGCCCTTACGTCCCAAAGCCACCTTTCGCCAGGGAGAGACGGTGACGCGCGTGGCGCCGGGGACAATCCCCTTGCACGTTGCCAGTACGAATGGTGGCCGCCTGGAACCACAACCACAGCTTGTTCTTCCCTCTGCCGGGCCATTCACGATTCTGGACGGGCCCCTTTATGAGGACGACCTCTACTGGTGGCGTTTACGTTGCCCCCTGCCCAACGGCGAGGTGATCGAAGGCTGGGCGCCTGAGGCCACCAGCAAAGGAGTGCGAGTCCTCATTCCCACCTCTACTCCCATCCCCATCACCATACGCAAGCCCTTCCAGGGGCTATTTGCCGTAACACAGCCCTTTGCTGCTAACCCCGACTTCTACCGGCAATTTACGTATGATGGTGTGCCCCTGCGCGGACACAATGGCCTGGATTTTGGCATGCCTGTGGGAACGAAGATTCATGCCGTAGCCGAGGGTGTGGTAGCAAAAGTTGGGGAAGACCCCGCCGGTTTTGGGCGCTACGTACTTTTGCGGCATTCTTGGGGCGAATCACTTTACGCCCATCTACGCTTCATCTCCGTGCAATACCAACAGAATGTACAAGAAAACGATCTGGTTGGGCTCTCGGGTAACAGCGGCGCCAGCATTGGTCCGCACCTGCACTTCGGAATTCGCCTACACCCTTACCGGCGGGATGATGGCTGGGGTGGCTTTTGCTATCCGGCGCCGTTCTTCAGCGCCAACGACCTGATCAGCTACCGCGGTGACCACTGGCCTCCCACACCCTTAGGCCCCGAAGACGCGAAGCTGCCGCGGCCGTGAGCCCCCCTCCCGGCCTCCCCCATGCTCCCGTTGGTCGCAGGGGGAGGAGCGCTA
>JAADFV010000373.1 GCA_013152695.1 Chloroflexota bacterium
GGGCGTCCAGTGTGGTGGCGGGGCCTGTGTTATGATTAGTCAGTAGTCGATGGTCGATAGTCGGTAGTCGATGGTCTTGCGACGATGACGAAGCTTGCCTGCGCCGGCTTGTGCGCTTTTGCCGGCATGGACCGAATTTATGGCTGTAGCTGCGGTCTCCAATCACCAAAGCACTGAGGCTATTTTAATGGGAGCGTCGCCTTCACCCAATCCTCACCCTCAAATCCGAATTACGAAATTCGTATTCCGTAAAGCACCCGTCCTGTGGGGATTAACCTTTCTCCTCCTGATCCTCCTCATCGCGGTGGGGGCTTTGGCGCGCTACCTGGGGCCGCTGCCTGATTTGGCCAATCTCGATCGAAAAAAACCAGTACCGGCCATCAGCATCCTCGATCAGCAAGGCGAACTGTTGTACGAGATCACCGATCCGGAGCGAGGGAACTACCAACCCGTACCTTTGCAGCAGATTCCTGATTATTGCCAACAGGCGGTTCTGGCAACCGAAGACCACCGCTTCTACCAGCATCCGGGCGTCGACTGGCTGGCGATTGTGCGGGCTGTTTGGCGCAACTGGCAGGAAGGAGAAACGATTCAGGGCGGATCAACGCTTACGCAACAATTGGCGCGTATTCTGCTTCTCGACGACAAAGAACGTTATCAGCGCAGTCTGCGGCGCAAATTACGCGAGGCTGTGCTGGCCTGGCGTCTGGAACAGCGCTTTAGCAAAGATGCGATTCTCAACCTCTATTTGAACAATGTCTACTTTGGACACTATGCCACCGGCATCGAAGCAGCAGCCCAGGCCTACTTTGGCCGCTCAGCTCATGCCTTAGACCTGGCCCAATGCGCCATGCTCGCCGGACTTCCTCAGTATCCGGCCGGTTACAACCCCCTCGAGAACCCCGAAGCAGCCAAAATCCGGCAAAAACAGGTCTTGGCGCTCATGGTTTCAGCAGGATTCATCGACAAGGAGCAGGCGGCGCGGGCGGCGGCCGAGCCCTTGCAGTACGCCAGCACCCCCTTCCCCATCATTGCCCCACACTTCGTCTTCTTCGTTCAAAGTCAGTTGGAGGCTGGGGTCGGCCAGGCTCGTCTGGCACAAGGGGGTCTGCGCATCATCACCACCCTCGATATCCACCTCCAGGAAGAGGCGAAACGTATCATCCAGCGTCGACTTGCCGAGCTCAACCGTCCCTCTGCCAACTTACCACAGCAGCGTCGCGCCGAAAATGCAGCGCTCGTTGCCCTGGATCCCGTCACGGGCAGTATTCGCGCCTTGGTCGGCAGCCCTGATTACTTCGATCAAGCGATCGCCGGAGCCGTCAATGGCGCCTTGGTGCTGCGCCAACCGGGGTCCACCCTCAAACCCATCGCCTACGCCGTAGCTCTGGATCCCGAGCTGAGTGAAAAAGCCGGTCGTAGCCCCTGGACGGCAGCAACGGTGCTTGCCGACGTTGCCACGAGCT
Organism: Chloroflexota bacterium; assembly: GCA_013152695.1. The sequence continues at coordinate 1,467 of JAADFV010000373.1, forward strand.
TTCCCACGGCTGAGGATATCCTCTACGAACCCCTCAACTATGACCTGGCCTTCCATGGCCCCGTACCACTGCGCTACGCTCTGGCCAACTCCTACAACATTCCTGCCGTACGCACCTTGCAAGCTATCGGCATCGATGCCTTTGTGGCCCAGGCGCGACGCCATGGAATCAGTACTTTTGCTGCACCGGGCCGTTATGGCCTGGCCTTGGTTCTGGGCGGTGCTGAGGTGCGATTATTGGAACTCACGGCCGCGTACGCTCCCTTTGCCCATGCCGGCCGGCCCGTCAGGCCCATCGCCATTGCCCGTATCGAAGATGAGGCCGGTCAAACGCTCTTCGATGCCGGCTTAGAAGGGACTGTCTTCAATCCGAATGGCTGGACTCTGCCCACCTATCGCCTTCTCCCCCCCGTTCTCGACCCCCGAACAGCCTATCTCATCACGGACATCCTCAGCGATAATGATGCCCGCGCCGCTGCTTTTGGCCTGAACAGTCCTTTGCATCTGACCCGCAAGGCCGCGGTCAAAACCGGCACCACCACCGACTGGCGTGACAACTGGACCATCGGCTACACGCCCGACTTGCTCACCGGCGTTTGGGTGGGTAACGCCGATAACACCCCCATCTATGGTGCCAGCGGCATTGATGGTGCTGCCCCCATCTGGCATGATTTCATGATTCAAGCACATAAAACCCTACCCGAGCACTGGTTCCAGCCTCCCCCTGGTCTCCTTTGGCAAGATGTGTGCACACCCTCAGGCCTGCTCGCCACGGATACCTGCCCACGCACCACTCGCGAACTCTTCATTGCCGGTACCGAGCCAAAACGCAAGGATGATCAGTTTCGTGTGCTGACTGTTGACTTGCGCACAGGCCGCTATCCCACGCCCGACACTCCTCCCGCAGCTTTGGGCGAACGTGTCGCCTGGAATCCTCCTCCCGATTTACAGGCCTGGGCCTCAGAACAAGGAATGTTATTGTGGCCGGCATCGACTTCCGCCGTCCCCACCTCCAACTCCACCTCCCAACGACCTGATTCACCCCTACAAATCATAAGCCCCGAGGCCAATACCGAATATTTCCGTGATCCACGTTTACCTGATTCAGCCCAACAGCTACAACTGGCGATATTCTACACAGGGTCTGATCCTCTGGCCGCCGTCAGCTACTGGCTGGACGGAGAAGAAGTAGCGCGCGTAACGACCTCCCCCTGGAGGGCCTGGTGGCAGATGCAGCCTGGCTCTCATACTTTACGCGTTTCAATCAAGACGCAAAACGGCGCAATACTCCATTCCGCCCCTCTCTCTTTTGCCGTGCCTCAATGAACCCTTTCGTTCTTCTGGCAAATTAGGCAGGCATGGTATAATAGCAAGGCATTCGATGTGCCTCATCTGCACCTGGTCATACCGGTCAAGACGCTTTTTCCACAGTCGAGGCTGTGAATAGATCGGTTATGTTGGCACTAACCTGGAGCATTTATGACTGAACGACGTTATCAGCTAAGACAACAACGACCGCGCTCAGCGTGGGTCTCGTTACTCATACCTTTTTTGGCTATTATCATTACTGCCATCGTCTTTTACATAGCCGCAGATCGGCTCGGGGAACAATCAACAGCTGCCCTCAATGCGACCCCTTCGCCGACACCCA
>JAADFV010000374.1 GCA_013152695.1 Chloroflexota bacterium
CCAGGGCCGTGAGTTGTGGCGTCAGCCACTGCCGACGCTGGTCCAGCAACGAACGCTCATCAGCGAAAGCCAAGAGGGAAACGCTGCGCTGTAGCGGAAGCGGTGCCAGCCGTACCGTCGCCTCGACGATAAAACCGGTTACCCCCTCCCGCCCTACGGCATCAGCCAAGCTCTCGCCTTGCAAGTGATGGACTCGACCCGAGCCGTCTACAAGGCTCACTTCCTCCACCCAGGCGCGCATAGTTCCGTAACGAACGGCGCGGAGACCGGCGGCATCGGTAGCGATCATGCCGCCGATGCTGGCCGCCTGATGGCTGCCGGGAATGACGGGGAGAAAGAGGTTGTGTGGGAGGAGATGGCGGTTGAGGGCAGCAAGGACAACGCCAGCTTGCACGTGAGCGCAACGTTGCTCAACATCCACCGACTCTATCCGGGTCAGGCGTGAGAGGTCTACGACCAGGGAATGCTGGGGAGTGGCGCCGCCACAGAGCCCTGTGCCCGCTCCCCGCGGTACAAGATCGACACCTTCTGCACCCGCCCAGGCGACGACTGCCGCTACTTCTTCTGGATGTGAGGGCCAGACTACAGCCAGACACTCGCCCTGCAGACGTGAGGCATCACGGCCATACACGAGCCGGTCCTCAAGCGAAGTAGAGACATTTTCAGGGCCGAGCAGGGCTCGCAAGCGTTCTAAATCCATCATTCCACCTCCTGACCTCGACTGAGCGCCTCACTAAACTCCAACACCTCGACGCCATCAGCATTTTCTTTGAAATGCGCATAGCACAAGGGACAGGCCGTACACAACCGCCCGTTCTCCACCTGGGCCAGACGCTGGCGGGCCACGGCGTTCGCCAACTCAGGAAAATTGGACTTGACGCCGCCGCCGGCACCGCAACATAGGCTGTTCTCCCGGTTGTCGGGCAGTTCTGAGACCTCCCATCCCGCTTCAGTCAGGAGATGTCGAGGTTGCTCATAGATGCTGGACCAGCGCCCTAAATGACAGGGATCGTGGTAAGTGATGGGGAGATGGAGGGAGGGGGAGATGGGGAGAGGAGAAGAGGAGGAGACGGTCTTGCCACCTCCTTGTTCCCGTCTCTCCGACACCAACACTTGGGTTGTGTGATAGGCATCGAGGCCGTAATCATGTTTGAGGGTGTGGTAGCAGCCGGGACAGTTGGTGATGATCTTGCGCACACTGAAACGGGCGAAGATCGCCAGATTTTTCGCCTTCAGGTCCTCGAAGTCGGCGGCATAACCGGCACGCTTGACCGGGCTGCCACAGCACAGAGTCTCGCCGGGCAAGACGATAAAATCGATGCCGGCCTGGCGTAAGAGGGTTTCATAGCGCTGCTGGATCTCCGGTAAGGCGTACTGAGTGACGCAACCGGGATAGTACAGCGTGTTGCTGCCAGCCAGCTTATTCAGCCATCGTCTTAACATGATGCAATCTCAATTTTCGGGTTTGCGAATGGAAACGCGAAACTCGACCTCGGCCTCAGGAGTCTCTGGATCATTGCTCCGCACGTAAATGACTCGCAAGATGTTCCCGTACAAATTGTCTTCGATGGGGTCAAGGGTGACGCGCAATGAGGCGGACTCGCCAGGGGGGATGGTGTCACGGTCGAGGGAGGCCTTGGTGCAGTCGCAAGAGGTGCTGACTTTCTCAATCTGAAGAGGGCTCTCCCCTTCGTTGCGTACGGTGTAGGTCAGTTCGAGAAACTCCTGGGGTCTTTCACCCAGATCCTGAGAACTGGGCTCGATGACAATGCGAGGAGGAGCATCCTTACAGGCAACAAGGAGAAGGCTGGCCATTACGACCAGAGCCAGCAGGATCAAGGACTGTATGGTGAATGTACGGGTTTGAACAGGCTTCATTGCTTTTCTCTCGTTGGTGCTAATCTACCTAGCCGCCCGCTCCTTCAGTGGGATACCCTGCCTCTTCCCAGGCAAGGAGACCACCACGAAGAGCGAAAACGTTGTTGTATCCTAATTCCATAAGGTAACGCGCCGCACGGGCGCTTGATTCTTCGTTCGGTCAGGTACAGTAAGTGATAATCGTGGCATCTTTGGGCAATTCACGATAGCGGACTTCCAAGTCCACCAAAGGCAGAGATAAAGCCGTGGCCACATGAGCCGTATCGTACTCTCCCTGGCTCCGTACATCGACGATAATTGCATTCCCGGAATCGTATAGGGCCTTGGCATCGCTGACGGAGATCCGTGCTACCTCAGGGTAAGGAATTCCCTCCACGTCGTGGGAGTCTGGGATGTCGCTGATGCTCGGGGTAGAAGGGTTATTGTTTGAAAGAACAAGCCCACCGACAATCAGCAACAAGATGACACCCCCCACGACAGCCCAAAGGGCCAGGGACTTGGAGCCACGAGGGTTGGGCCGTGATTTCTTGTTCGGTCGCCGTTTCTGACGGGCTTTTGTGGTGGTCTGTGTGGCTTCGGCGCCACACACAGGGCAAAAACGATTCTTGGGTGCCAATTTAGCACCACAATGGGTACAGAACTGGGTGGTCATTGCTTTATATTCCTCTTCATAAGCGTTAGAGTTATCCAAAAATTAAGTAGTTGTTCCATAATGTTCCTTTGCCGGTGGTCTCGGCGAAGATAGTTATCGAATAGGTTTCATTGTCGAAAGGGTTGGATTGTACATCATATAGCTTTCTTTTCGTCATTTCGACGAAAGCGAAAATCGCAGTAGGGGGCGCCTGTGGCCAGGGTTTGGCTTCTTTCCAGAATGACTCCCCACTTCTCGGCCAGAGGATAGTCGAGATTGCACCAGGAGCTGACGCAGAGCTCAGATAGTTCTAGTGCCCCGAAATACTCGGCGGCAGGACAACGATAGACATCGATCGCTACGACATTTTCATCTGTAGCCACATAGCGCATGTCGTAACCGGGTGGTGCGTAAGGAAACCGCATCAACCAATCCATGACCAACTTCACGCGCTTGAGAGGCTGCTTCGCAAACAATCTTGTCAATCGCCAGGATGGCATCGACAGCTTTTCGTAGATCGACCATGTGATTTGCGCGGTCAGTGCGCGCGCATCTTCTTCCTGCAGGCCAACATCACGTAAAGCACGGTACACAGC
>JAADFV010000375.1 GCA_013152695.1 Chloroflexota bacterium
AATAGGATACAGACTGACATCAATGTAGACCCGCAGCACAGTAGACCAGAAAACCTGTAGCCCAGAACACCAGGCCGGTTGGGGGCGGCGCCGCCCACCCCCGGTTTACCGGTTTTCTGGTTTTCCGGGCTACAGATGGTCTATGTGCACAGATCATTTTCATCATATCGGCGTGCACCCGCCCGTGGCGCCTGTTCTGAGAATAAAATGAAGTACCACCAGAGGGGGGGTATTGACAGGACTAACGCAGTGTGTTACGATGGATTTGGGTATGACGCACTGCGTTAAATCCATTCCCAAGCATTGATATATCCGTGTTTTGCGGTATGCATCCAGCCTGCCCTTGCTGAAAGGGCACCTTATTTATAAACTTACGGAGGTTGTCATGACAACTCAAAACAAAAAAGTAACTAAAACGAAAGTCGAAGAGAGCAACGGCAAGAATCCTTTTGTGAAAATGGCGCGCACCGTTTTATTGGCGACCATGGGATCGGTGGCGCTCGGTAAAGAAGAAGTCGAGGCGATTATCAACCGCCTGGTCGAGAAAGGTGAGATTGCCGAGAAAGATGGCCGGGAGCTGCTCAGTGATCTGGTTCAGCGGCCCAAGAAAGAAGTGAGCAAAGTCGAGAGCAAGATTACCGGTATGGATCAGCGCATCGAATCACTCTTGCACCGGATGAATGTCCCCAGCAAGAGCGATGTCGAAAGTCTTAGCCGTAAAATCAGCGCTCTTTCAAAAAAGGTCGATGAGCTGAATAAAAAGATTGGCGAGTAGTCATTTGGCATTTTTCCCAGTCCATGTTATACTCTGCCCATCTTAATTTTGACAGGAGAACGCAGTCCATGTTCAACAAAATGCTTCTGAACATCGCTCGCATGCGCCAAAATGCAGGTTTTGGCGAAATTGCACCTGCGCGGAGTGCGTTCTTTGATCGTTAGGTTATGTTAAGCTAATAAGCAAACCTAAGGCCACGGGCGCACTCCAAGCCCGTGGCCTTTTTTATTGCAGCCATCCATTTGGACGCGCTTGCTGCGATGCAAACGGCCACCGGGCTTATCCCGTGGCCGTTTTTGTTTGTTGATTTTATCTTCGCTCTCAGGAGGCTCCCATGAAGTTATGCCTTGTTTTTCCTCCAGGTCGTCTTTCCGTCACATTTCTTTGTTCAACTCCCAACTCTTTTCAGAGGCTAGCTCATGTCTGCAACGACCATACTCACTCCTTCATTTTCTGAATCCCAGCCCAACGACATTTTCCCCGCGCAGGCAAATGGCAGGCCTAGCGCCATCATCGTCAACAATGTTTACAAGAAGTTCGGCAAAGCGGCGGATAAGGATCGCCTGGCCTGGCTGCCATGGCGCCGCTCCGATGTCTCCAATATCCCAAAGACCCCTGAAGGCAACAACTCGGCAGCCAACAGCAAGAAACCCTTTGTCATTGCCGTAGACCACGTCAGTTTTGAGGTGCAAGAGGGCGAGATTTTCGGTGTGCTTGGCCCCAATGGTAGCGGCAAATCCACGCTTATCCGTCTCATTTCCACCCTGCTGTTGCCGGATGACGGTGTCATTCGCGTCTTTGGCCATGATGTCGTGCAAGAGCCCATGTCTGTGCAGCGCCTGATCAACCGTGTCTCTGTGGAAGCAAGCTTTTTCAAGAAGCTTTCACCCATGGAAAACCTGCTCTACGGGGCGCGGTTATATGGGCTCGACGGCCGGGAGACGCGTAAACAGGTGGTCATCATCCTCAAACGGCTGGGTCTGGAAGATCGTTCGATTCGCCAACCGATGGAACAGATGTCGCGAGGTATGCAACAAAAAGTCGCCATTGCCCGCGCTCTTCTCTCCCATCCCCGCGTCCTTCTTCTCGATGAGCCTACCACCGGCCTCGATCCCCGTTCCAAGCGTGAGGTACAGACCGTCGTGCGCGAGCTGCAACAACAAGACAACACCACCATCCTCCTCACAACCCACGATATGGCCGAAGCTGAGACCCTCTGTGATCGTATCACCATCATGGATAAGGGAAAAGTCGTGGCCTTGGGCTCGCCCGACGAGCTTCGGCGCCTCGTACCTCGTCAAAATGGCCATCAACCATCCCTGGAAGACGTGTTCTTGGCTCTGACAGGGCGTGAACTCGTGGCAGATGAGGATAAAGCCTAAAAAAGGAGAATTCTATGTCCACCGCAACCCACCAACTCCGAGCCACCTACGCCTTTGTCGAGCGCAACGCCAATCTGGTCAAGCGCTATTGGTCATGGGAGATGGTCTGGCTCGTTTACTCCATTGCCAATGCCCTGTCTGTCAGCTTCATCGGTTTGGGCATGGAAAGCATCGCCGGCAAAGAAGCTAACGTCGACGGCAGCTACATGGCCCTTTACCTGATCATCGGTGCTCTCGTCTGGCAGTTTCTCTCCGTGATCTTTTACTGGATTACCGACGTGATTAGCATCGAGCGCTGGGAAGGTACCATCGAGTACACTCTCATGGCGCCGATCCACCGCATCACCCACATGGCAGGACAGACCTTTTTCGCCGTGATTTACAGCATGGTCTTCAATGCCATCATCCTCACGGTGGCGGTCTTGGTCTTCCACATCGATCTGAGCCATGCCAACCTTCTGGGCGGTACGGTCATGTTGTTGGCTGGTAGCCTCAGCTTCATTGGCGTTGGCATCATGGCTTCGACCCTGCCCTTGCTCTTTCCCGAGCGCGGTTCGCAGATGACGCATGTGATCATCGCCCTTATGCTTCTGGTCTCTGGTGTCTACTATCCCGTGTCTGTGCTACCGGGCATTTTGCAGAGGCTGGCTGTGTTCAGTCCTGCCACCTATGTGCTGATCGGCGCCCGCGCTGCCCTCCTGGAAGGGGCGTCGGTAGCGGCATTATGGCCCAGCATCTGGCCGGTTTTACTTATGGGCATGATTGCTATTCCCGCCGGACTCAAGATTTTCGGGCTGGCGGAGCGGTATGCCAAGCGTACGGGCAAATTGCATCGCAACGGCTAAATTCTAAAGCCCGACGGCTTACCGTCGGGCTTCCTTGTCCTCTTGCCACGGGCTGGGGCTACCCATTTTTGCCGGGGGGGAACCATGTTTTTACGGAGGGCG
>JAADFV010000376.1 GCA_013152695.1 Chloroflexota bacterium
TGAAAAGATAGGAGCGCATCCTAGCGGTCGAGACGGAAGCGTGCAATGAGGGGACGTTTTTAGTCCCGGTTTACAGGTTTCCTGGTCCTCTGGTTTACAGGTTTACAGGTTTCCCGGTCCTCTGGTTTACCGGTCTACCTATTTACCTATCTCCCGGTCTTACCTTCTTGGCTCCGGCTTGTGCAGGTCGGGGATGAGCAAAGAAATAATCTGGGATGCTTGGTGGAGATATTATTCATAAAACCTTGTGCAAAACTGGCAGAAAAATGAGAATTATGAGATAATGATAAATAATAGCTGCTATCTTAATCGACTCTTCATTTTCATTCAACCTTTCGGGACGCATCATGCAGCGTTAAGCACTCAATAAATGTCTTCTCTCAGCCGAGCACTTGTAAAAACCTGTTCATTTTATCAGGAAGTCTCGGCTGAATCCACTTATATCCTGTTGGTTGGAAACGTCCCTCTAACCTATGGCTTACGCCACAAGAAAAACAGCTATCAAAATCTTCTTCCAGGTAAGTGACGGACATGGCAGTCAGGTAATTTACAATAGCTTAAGGACAAGAAAAGAACCAGTTGGCATACTGATTTGAAATCGTGTGAAGCTTCGTACGCGACAACCGTCCCCAAAACCACCATAAAAGCCCTTCTCAAATAACGTAATCAATGAAATTAGCAAGACTACCCAAGTGGCTTAAAATTATCTTGATCGCCATCGTGGCCTTCATCGCGTTGTTTGTGTTGCCATTCCTCTCCTGGGTCATTGCCGATGAGGGTCTCAATCGTACCGCGCACGCAGAATTCTGCGCCCAATGCCATTCTATGGAGCCATTCTGGCGCTCCTATACCCAGGATATCCATGGGGGCAGTTCTCAATACGGTTTCCAGGCATCCTGTACCAATTGTCATCTCGATAACAGTAGTTCATCCGCCTATTTTTACAGTAAGGCAACCAAGGGGCTGCACGACCTCTGGGTCGAGACTTTTGGGGATCCAGACACTATCGACTGGGAAGCGATGCGGAGCCGGCGCGAAGAATTCACCTACGACTCTGGTTGCTTAAGCTGTCACAACAACCTGCTTAATGCCACCCTGGGCAATTCAAAAGCCTTTCTTCCCCACCGGGAATACTTTGCCGGACGAACAGACAAGCAATGTGTCTCATGCCATAAACACGTGGGACATAAAAATATGTTAGATTACATCCAAAAACCTTAATGCAGATGAGGAGGAACTCAATGCGATCACACAAACGGAGCGTGCTAATCCTAATTTTCGCACTTTTGGGATTGCTCGTCATTGGCGGCCTGGCGGCCTGCTCCTCAAGCGAGGCGCCGGCAGAGACTTCGACGCAGGCAGCCTCCAACCCAGCCCCCACGGCCGTTCCCCCCAGCCCCAAAACCATTGTCGTCGAGGTTGAGCGAAATGCCGGGGACCTGGCTTCGACCAATAAGCTCGCGATCACGCGCGGAATGGATGAAATAAGCCAAAAGTGCATCGAGTGCCATAAAGATGAAAGCCCTGGCATCGTCAATGATTGGCGAGAAAGCCGACATGGTCATGTCAGTGTTTCCTGCCTGGACTGCCATGGCGTCGAAAAGAATGATCCTACTGCCACACAGCATGAAGACCTGGTGGGAACCGATGTCTACATCTCGGTACTGGTTCCCCCCAGCCGCTGCGCCGACTGCCACCCGAACGAAGTAGAAGAATTCGATAGCAGCGGCCATCATCGCGGTGCTTTGCAGATCGAGGGCAAAGATGCTATGCAAACCCTCATGTTTGTGCACGAAGGACGAAACAATCCCGAGTTTGGTGGTGCGCCCAAAGCTACCGGTTGTAATCAGTGTCATGGTGTCCGCATCGAACTCGATGATCAGGGTGGCCCCACACCAGACACCTGGCCGGCAGCGGGCATTGGTACCATCTACCCTGACGGCAGTGTCGGCAACTGTTCGGTCTGCCACACCCGCCATAAATTCGATATCGCCGAAGCTCGCAAACCAGAAGGCTGCGCCTCCTGCCACCTTGGACCCGACCATCCCGACATCGAGATCTACGAAAACTCCAAACATGGCCAGATCTACGCAAGCGAAGGTGAAACCTGGAAATGGGACAGCGCTCCCGACGCCTGGGAACCGGGCGATTACCGGGCACCGACTTGCGCCACCTGCCACATGAGTGGTATCGGCGAACTGAGCACAACGCACAACGTCTCCGAACGCCTGTACTGGAACTTGTGGGGCAAACGCTCGGAAGTACGTAACTCCAACGATCCCATGAGCGCTCTTACGGGCGATGGCGAAAAAGGTCGGGCGAAGATGGAAATGGTGTGTGGATCTTGCCATACGCCGCGACACACCACTGCCTTCTTCAAACAGGGTGATGATGCCGTGCAGCTCTACAACGAATCCTACTACGATCCCGCCAAGAAGATGCTGGACGAACTCCAGGATAAGGGCTTGCTTAAAGACAATCCTTGGTCGGATGAATTCCAGAAGATCTACTACTATCTCTGGCACCACCAGGGCCGCCGCGCTCGCCAGGGTGCCCTCATGGGTGGCCCCGACTGGACCCATTGGCACGGCTTCTTCGACCTCCAGCAAGACCTCTATCGCCTGACAGACATCTACAACTATCGCATGACGACCGGCAAGATCGAAGAACCGTAAACCTAGCCTCCACACTCATCCGCCATTCCCAGACCCCAGGCCTCACGCAAATGCCTGGGGTCTTTTCTTTGTCTCAGTCCAGACAGGCCGGAACCAAGGAGGCAAGACAGGGAGATGGGTAAATTGGTAGACCGGTAAACCTGAGGGCCAGGAGACCTGTAAACCGGGACAAAAAAACGTCCCCTCAATACTCTCTTCCGTCTCCCGTCTTCCGTCTCCCGTATCCCGCCTTCCTCCCCACGCTGCTCCCTACTCCCTGCTCCTTGCTTCCTGCTCCTTGCTTCCTACTTCCTGCTCCCTACCGCTCCCCCCCGTTAAGCATCGTTACAAGGCAATAAGAGCCATAGCCACAACCGCCAGTGCCAACCCTACACGCTGACGAAATTCGATCCTTTCTTTTAAGATCAATGCTGCCAGGAGCACAGTGG
>JAADFV010000377.1 GCA_013152695.1 Chloroflexota bacterium
AACCGGACTTCACAAACTGGTATCTTGCCACCCAGCATAGCGCCTGGAATCAGGCCGGCGCCGATCAAGCCGGTAGCGATCGCGGGATCAACCCCACTGCAGTACAACCCCTTCCCCAAGGCCAGTTACTTACCTTTGACGTCACCAGTGATATCAATCGCTGGTTGCGTGGTGATGCCAACCAGGGCTGGCTCCTCCTCTTACAAAATAGCCCTGGCTTAATCCTCAATCTTGCCAGTGCCGACCACCCTGATATCGCCATGCGCCCCGCTCTCATCCTCGATTTAGCATCCGACACAATCCTCGCAACACCAACTGCCACACCCACACCCGTAGCTACGCCCACCCCCAGCGGCAGTACAGGCAGTACCACCTTTACTTACGATTTGCAGGAAGGCTGGAATGCCATCTCGATTCCTCTCATCCCCGCCAACCCCGCCTTACCCAATGTCCTCGACAGCATCGCTGGCCAATACGAAAGTGTGTGGTGGTACGACAACAGCCAAACACCAGGTCGTTGGCGCCATTATCGCCCCGATGATGCCAGCAGCGATCTCTTTGCCATCCCGCAACTGCGCGGTGTATGGCTGAAGATGAAAGCTCCCGCCACATTGCGTGTATTCGGTCTGCGTCCCAGCACCACCGTCATCCATCTGGAACCCGGCTGGAACCAGATCGGCTTCCCCTCCGAGTCACCGCAACCTGTGGCTTCAACCCTGGCAGCCATCACCGGCAGCTATGACCGCGTCTATGTCTGGGACAATCCCTCCCAGCAGTGGCGTTACTTCATTCCCGGTGCCAAAAACAATACTTTGCACGAATTTCGGCCCGGAGACGCCTTATGGATACGCGCAATCCGTCCCACCAACCTTATCGTCATCAATTGAAATTAAAGAGATTTTTTGATAAAATCGATATAAATTTGGAATTACATTACTTATTCTAAATTCATAGAGAGGATAACTCAAATAATTCAATAAAGACAGTAATTTCAAGGCTGAATAGTGAGGAAAAGCGACAACCGCTCGCGAATTTGTGCCTGGATGGCATCAACAGACTGATCCGCATCGATCACCAACCAGCGCTGGGGCTCAGCTCGGGCTAGCGTCAGATATCCTTTTCGTACACGCTGATGAAATGCCAGCTCCTTGGCCTCCATACGATTCCATTCCCCGGGCGTCTGCGCTTTACGCCTCAGACCTTTCTCCACATCCATATCGAGATAGATGGTCAAATCTGGTTTCAGCCCTCCGGTAGCAAACATGGTGATCTGCCGGAGGGCATCGAGGGAGAGACCTAAACCATATCCTTGATAGGCAAAGGTGCTATCAAAAAACCGATCGCAGATTACAATCCAACCTTGTTCCAGATGCGGTCGAATCACCTCATGCACAATCTGAGCCCGAGCCGCGGAGAAAAGAAGAATCTCAGCTTCAGGAGTCATCTCCGTATGGCTTGGGTTCAAGAGTATTTCTCGAATTTCGTCACCAATGACCGTGCCACCAGGTTCACGTGTGGGTAATACAGATTTTCCAAATTCTGAAAGCCAGGGCAATAAAAGTTTAATTTGTGTAGTTTTACCACTGCCCTCGATGCCTTCGAATGTAACAAATGTCATATTGATTTTAAGATTATTGATATTTTTGGAAAAAGAATTTAAAAATCACAATGCTGCACTAGGGCGGAGCCGGTCATATTTCTAGACGTGTTGCCGGCTACTACTCACGATACAAGCGCACGCGGCGATTGGGCTCGCGACCGTAGGAATGCGAGATGAGTTTGGCTTCGCGCGCAAGGCGGTGTTGCTGCCGGCGAATATCAGAAGGTTGGGGTGAAAGCTCCACGACCGGAGCTCCGGCCAAGACTTTCTCTACGGCACGACGCGTTTCTTCCAGTGCTTGCGCAATCGGATCCGAAGTGGAAACCTGAAGGGCGAAAATGTCGGCCAGGAGGATTTCCATCTGATGAACGGTGTTGGAGCGCAGTACATAAACCGGGATACCGCGATCTTCCGCCTCGACAATCGGCTGGGGGCGTTTGCGATAGTAGTTCTTCAGGGTGATAACGGCATCGGCCTTGTAAAGATCATTGGTGATCTCGATGGAGACGCCGAGGTTTTGGGCAGCCGAACGTAGCCTGTTTTGACCAACGCCATAGCAGTATATCGGCAGGGTGCGCGCCACAGAGAAGCCTTCGGCCCGTCGCCGTTCGAGGGGGCGCCCGCGCTTACCATTGCGCGCCCGCCCTAGCAAGCCGTTATCCTCCTCGCCCGGAACATCTCCCTGCTCCACGACCACCTTCCCCCGTTCATCGCGATAGCGTGTCTCGGGACGCAAGGGACGATCACGCAGGAGTGCATCCACAGCACGGGCGACGTCAGGATGGACGATGAGATGCTGCCGGTCTACAATCTCGATGAGGACATCGAAGGTGGGGGGAGCACGTCGCTCAAGGACAGACTTTTGTGTACCACGACGGCGCGCCTCCTCATCGGAAAGGGTAACCGATTCCACACCGCCAACGAGATCAGAGAGGGTGGGGTTGAGAAGGAGGTTGCCCAGAGTACGGCCATGGGCGGTGCCAATGAGCTGCACACCCCGCTCGGCAATGGTGCGCGCCGCCTCAGCCTCGAGGGCGCGGCCTATCTCGTCGATGATAATGACTTCGGGCATGTGGTTTTCCACCGCCTCGATCATGACCTCGTGTTGGAGCGAGGGGATACGAACCTGCATACGCCGGGCCCGGCCGATAGCAGGATGGGGAATATCGCCGTCGCCTCCGATTTCATTAGAGGTATCGACGATAACGACCCGTTTTTTCTGATCGGCAAGGACTCGCGCTGCTTCGCGTAGGAGGGTGGTTTTCCCCACACCAGGGCGGCCTAAGAGCAAAATACTCTTACCGCTGGTGATAATATCCTGGATAATGTCGATGGTACCGTAAACCGCCCTCCCCACGCGACAGGTCAGGCCAACGATTTTGCCTTGACGATTGCGGATGGCGGAAATACGGTGAAGGGTACGCGTAATACCAGCACGGTTGTCTTCGGTAAAAACGCCGATACGGTCTACCACATAATTGATGTCGTCTTCCGTGATCT
>JAADFV010000378.1 GCA_013152695.1 Chloroflexota bacterium
GGACAAGGAATTCCGTAGGGAGATCGTTAGCGAGGGAGGCGTGGCATCAGGAGGGAGATGTGATGGCAAGGCGTCGTTGCGGGAATTGCTCGCCCGTAGTAGTCATCAACGCAAAAAGCGCTGGATACTATCGTACCCAACGCTTTGAAAACATGCAATTGGCGCAGTTCGCGCCGTCGCCAATGGTATGACGTGGCACAAAACTGAAAAGGGATAAGTTTAGCGCTTGGTGTACTGAGGAGCTTTGCGGGCGCGTTTGAGACCAGGTTTCTTGCGCTCTTTGGCGCGGGCATCGCGTGTAAGAAAACCGCTCTTTTTGAGGGGAGCACGCAACTGTTCGTCGACCTCAGTCAAAGCACGGGCAATGCCCAGGCGTACAGCATCAGCCTGCCCTGTGATCCCTCCCCCTTTGACCAACACGGAAATGTTGAACTGCTCTACAGTCTCGGTGACACGCAGAGGTTCCATCAGCCGTAATTGATCCATGATGCGGGGGAAGTATTCGGTCATGGGTTTACCGTTGATCACGATCTCCGGGTTTTCGCCAGTAGGGTAGAGTCGTACGCGCGCACTGGCGTTCTTGCGGCGTCCGACGGCTTCGTAATATGTCTGATCCGACATGCATCAACCTCTCTTACAGTTCCAAGGGCTGGGGTTGTTGGGCTTGATGGGGATGGGTGGGGGCAGCATAAACCTTCAGTTTTTTGTACATCTTGCGACCAAGGCGGTTTTTAGGAAGCATGCCCTTGACTGCAAGTTGAATCACACGCTCGGGATGAGTCTCGAGCATGCGCCGCAGGGTAACTTCCTTAAGACCACCAATATAACCGCTGTGGCGGTAGTATATTTTTTGGTCTAAGCGTTTGCCTGTCACGTGAATTTTGTCAGCGTTGATAACGATGACATAGTCGCCGCAGTCGACATGGGGGGTGAAGATGGGTTTATGCTTGCCACGCAAAATCTTCGCAATCTCTGTGGCGAGACGACCCAGGGTTTTGCCCTGAGCATCCACCACATACCATTGACGCTCGATTTCATGGGGTTTGGCGCTAAATGTCTTTCTCACTGATCTATCTCCTTGCTAAGGCTCTTCCTCACGCTGAAATACAGCAGGGGGGCTTCTTAGATCATTTGCTTTCGTTTGGATATGTAACAGCCATCAAAATCAGTCCCTGCGGTGGGGCTGGTGGGGCCGAAAGGGAACGGTTTTGCTGGCTGAGGATGGACTTGAATTCATCAGGGCTGAGATGATGCTGGCCAACCTCGATCAATGTGCCGACGAGATTGCGCACCATGTGCCGCAGAAAGGCGTTGGCGATGATGTCGAAATGAAGGAGGTCGTCTTCCTGCTTCCAGCGTGCTTCGAAAACGTGGCGGACAGTGTTGTCGCCCTGCGGAGGTTGACCAAAACTGGCAAAGTCGTGGGTACCGGGCAAATACGCTGCTGCCGTTTTCATGGCCTCGATATCGAGTTCGGGGCCGAGCTCCCAAACAAAACGAGCTCGTAAAGGAGCGTGTCCTGGCCAGAGACCGATCTGGTAGCGATACCAGCGGCTGCGAGCACTGAAACGAGGGTGAAAGTCGGGAGGAGCAACGTCGAGGGTATGAACGGTGATGGCAGACGGTAGCAGAGCGTTCAGGCCTCGGTGCAGGTCGCTGAGGGAATGGCGCCAGGCGGTACGAAAGGCGATGATCTGGCCCAGGGCATGTACGCCAGCATCAGTACGGCCAGCACCAATCACACGAACATGAGTCTGGGTTAGTTTTTGCAGGGCCTGCTCGATTTCTCCCTGGATGGTGCGACCTTCGGCCTGAATTTGAAAGCCTTTGAACTCGGTACCGTCGTATTCAATCTGAGCTCGATACAGGCGTAAGGCAGCTTCGGTCAAGATTATTCGACGAGTTCGATGATAGCCATACGGGCACCATCGCCTTTGCGAGGTCCCATCTTGAAAATGCGGGTGTAGCCGCCAGGACGTTCTGCATAGCGGGGGCCGAGTTCGTTGTAGACCAAAGCAGCAATTTCGGGATCGCTCAGTCGCGCACGCAAAAGACGACGGGCATGAACTTCATCGATGCGACCAGCGTGGCCGCGCTTGGCGATAGTGATCATGCGCTCGGCCAAGGGTCGAATGGCTTTGGCCTTGGCTTCGGTGGTTTCAATCTGTCCGTGCCGGAACAGTTCGGTTATCAGGTTTTTGAAAAGGGCTTTCCTGTGGCCAGAAGACCGGCCCAGAGTCCGCCCGTAGCGTTGATGTCTCATAAATAAGATACTCCGAATGCTAGAGACTAAGATTCGTCTGAAGTGTAGTCGATGTATTGAAGATAGTCTCTTTCACCCAGTTTTTCGACGAGTTCGGTCAGTGATTTGCGGCCAAAGTTGCGGATGGAAAGCATTTCGGCGTCACCTTGCTCAAGTTTGAGCAAAACCTCGCCTACCTTGGTGATACCAGCCCTCTTCAAGCAGTTGAAGGCGCGCATGGAAAGATCAAGCTCTTCGATGGGTTGATCGGCAATCTGAATGGGAATGCCGGCGATATCTTCTTGAACAGGAGATTCTTCTACCATTTCTACGCCTGCAATCATCGAGAAATGCTCTACGAGGGTACGTGCAGCTTTTTTGAGAGCATCCTCTGGCTCGATGGTGCCGTCGCACCAAATCTCGATGATGAGACGATCGAAGTCGGTATGTCCGCCGATGCGTGTGCGCTCAACATCGTAATTCACACGGCGCACGGGGCTAAAGATAGCATCGATGGGGAGTTCGCCAATGGGTAACTTGGGGCGGCTGTCAGCTTCGGCAGGGAGATACCCCTTACCCGGCATGACGGTCAATTCCATGTCAAACTCTGCCCCTGGCTCGTCCAAGGTGAGCAAGTATAGTTCGGGATTGACGATCTCGACTTCGGGTGGTGTATTGAGGTCGGCAGCAGTGATGGGGCCGGGGCCTTTGGCCTGCACAAAGATACGTACAGCCTCATCCGTAAAGAGCTTGAATCGCAGTTGTTTGAGGTTCAAAATCAACTGGGTGGTATCTTCACGTCCACCGGGAATCGGCGAGAATTCGTGATACACATCATTGATGCGTACCGAAGTCACGGCTGCTCCGGGTAGAGCCGTAAGAAGTACACGACGCATTGCATTACCGAGGGTAATGCCAAAACCACTCTCTAACGGACCAATCTCAAACCGCGCGTAGCGTTCTGTGCTTGCCGTACAATCAATTCGGGGCATGACCGGTTGTAAATCCTGGTTAATCACTTGGTCCTCCATATAACCTGCTGCCTGGTAAACAGACAGCAAACGAGCGTAAGTTTCTGACTACAGCGTATCGCAACCAAAGGTGCATTAGCGGCTGTAGTACTCAACGACCAATTGCTCGTTAATGGGAATGTCAATATCCGCGCGTTCAGGCAAAGCAATCATGCTACCGGACATCGTGGCTGCTTCTAGTGAGAGCCATTTGGGTGGGACTTTCTTTGCCAGTACTTCGGCAATTTCTTTGAAATAGGCCTTGTTACGGCTGTTTTCTCTAACCTGAATCACATCACCCGGTTTGACCATGTAAGAAACAATATCGACTTTCTGGCCATTGACGGCAAAGTGGCCATGGGTGACCAATTGACGGGCTTGGGCGCGTGAGGTGGCAAATCCCAAACGGAAGACGACATTGTCCAACCGTTGTTCTAGCAATTGCAACAGCGTGGCACCGGTGAGGCCTTTGGTTTGTACGGCCTGGCGGAAGTAGCGCCGGAATTGCCGTTCATAAACGCCGTAAATTCGCCGTACTTTCTGCTTTTCACGCAGCTGCCGGCCATAGTCGGACACTTTGCCACGACGACGCACGTTGCCATGAGAACCAGGCGGGTAATTGCGTCTGTCGATGGCGCATTTTGTCGTATAACAGCGTTCTCCCTTGAGGAAGAGCTTCATGCCTTCACGGCGACACAATTTGCATACAGAATCAGTATATCGAGCCATTAAATAACATATCCTCCAGCGTTCGATCAACGCGGATAACTAAATGAAAACAAAGAAATCTACTTAGACACGTCGTTTTTTGGGTGGTCGGCAGCCGTTATGGGGCAGGGGGGTCACATCGGTGATGGAGGTCACGAGCAAACCGGCATTCATGAGGGCGCGAATCGCCGCTTCACGACCGGGGCCGGGCCCTTTAACAAAAATATCGATCTCACGCACGCCGAATTCTTCTGCCTGATGGGCAGCATTGCGACCGGCGAGCTGCGCGGCATAAGGAGTACTCTTACGTGAGCCCTTGAATCCCGAGCTGCCAGCACTGGCCCAGCAAAGGGTGTTTCCCTGCGGGTCGGTGATGGTGATGATGGTGTTATTGAATGTGGCCATGATATGAGCCTGACCATGGGGAACGTTTCGGCGTTCCTTTCTGGACCCTCCACGGCGGCCTCGTGTTGATTGTCGTCTTGCCATAATATCGTTTCAACCTTGTTAGCTGAGTAAAATAAAGAAAATAACCTTATCTATTTGCGGGCACGCTTGCGGCCGGGCACGGTCTTGCGGGCACCACGCTTGGTACGAGCGTTGGTGCGGGTGCGTTGTCCACGCACAGGCAAGTTCATGCGATGGCGACGGCCGCGGTAGCTGCCGATCTCCATCAGGCGCTTGATGTTCATCTGGACTTCTCGACGCAAATCGCCTTCGACGATGTAATTGCGATCGATAACTTCGCGCAGTTTAGTAACTTCTTCCGGAGTTAACTCCCGCACGCGTTTATTCTCGACGCCGGTTATTTTCAGAATTTCTTTCGCCGTCGATGAGCCAATACCATAAATGTAAGTAAGTGCAACCTCGACGCGCTTATCGCGCGGAATGTCTACACCAGCAATACGAGCCATAATGCCTCCTGGAGAATGATCCTAGCCTTGACGCTGCTTGTGTTTAGGGTTGGTGCAAATAACACGCACAACGCCCCGGCGGCGAATAATCTTACAATTGTCACACATTTTTTTGACAGAAGGTCGTACTTTCATGAGAAACCTCCGTGCAGTAGCCTGAGGGCTGTACTGCACTCGTTATAGTGTCGTTAGAATGATTGCTTGTTGAGTGGAAATAGCGATGCTATGTTCGAAGTGGCTGCTAAGTGAGCCATCGGCCGAGCGCACGGTCCAGCCGTCAGGATCGGTTTTTGTCAACCAACCCCCGGCATTGACCATGGGTTCGAGGGCAATGGTGAGACCAGGACGCAAACGCATGCCTGTGCCTGCCTCGCCGTAGTTCAGCACCTGGGGCGGTTCGTGCATGGTACGCCCGACGCCATGGCCGGTGTATTCCCGCACGATAGAAAAGCCACGAGATTCGACATAGTGCTGAACGGCGGCAGAAATATCGCCCAGGCGATTGCCGGCAACAGCCATTTCGATGCCGGCCCATAAGGCGCCTTCGGTAACCTCCAGCAGTCGCTGGGCTTGATCGGAAATCTCACCTACAGCATATGTCCAGGCGGAATCACCAACCCAACCGGCGAGCGTAGCACCGACATCGATACTGATGATGTCACCAGAACGCAATATCACCTGGCGACTGGGAATGCCATGGACAATCTCGTCGTTAAGTGAGGTGCAAATCGAGGCAGGATAACCGTGGTAGCCGAGGAATGTGGGGATGGCGCCGTGACTGCGGATGATATCTTCCGCAATATCATTCAGCTCTGCCGTAGAAATACCAGGTCGAACGTGTTTGCGCATGGCCTCATGCACTTTGGCTACGACCCGGCCCGCTTCACGCATCTGCGCAATCTCACGGGCGTCATGCAGGACTACGCCAGCATGTTTGGCTTTGGGCAGAACTGAACGTATCATCATGGAAAAGAGCTAGCGGATGAAGCCTTCGTAGTGGCGCATCAGCAACTGAGCTTCGAGTTGCTTCATCGTATCGAGAACTACACCGACGACAATGAGCAAACCGGAACTGGTAATCAGGAGGGAAGAGGTACCAAGGCCGGGTTGGTTCATGACCAGACCGACGAGCCAGGGCAAAATAGCAACAAAGCCGAGGAACAAAGCACCGACAAAGGTGATACGTACTAACACACTATTGAGATACTGTTCGGTACGCTTACCGGGGCGAATGCCAGGAATGTAGCCACCCTGACGCTGTAAGGTCTCGGGCAGATTCTGCTGGCGAAAAACGACATCAGTGTAGAAGAAGGTGAAAGCCACCACCAGGAAGAAGTAGAGCAGCCAGTAAAGGGTACTGCCCACACTCAAGTTGGTAGCAACCCAGGTGCCGATTGCCGCCAACCAGCTCGTAGAAGAAAGCTGTAAGTAGGAAGCCAGGGTGCTGGGGAAGATAAGAAGACTGCTGGCAAAGATAAGGGGGATCATGCCGGCGCTGTTGACGCGGATGGGTACGTGGGTGCTTTGCCCCCCCACCATCATCAAACGATTACCGCGCATGGTGCGTACACGCTTGCCATATCGCACAGGGATGCGTCGCTGGCCTTCTTGCACGAAAACGATGAGTCCGATGGTGAAGATGGTGATTGCAGAAAAAATCGAAACCAAGACGATGCCGTTGGTGGAAGAAAGTAAACCGTTGATGCGCGGCCACATACGACTGACAATACCGCCAAAAATAATCAGCGACACACCGTTACCGATACCTTCTTCCGTGATGATATTACCCAGCCAGAGGGCGATAAAACTACCGGCCAGCAAGGAAAGTACCACCGTAATCGTCAGCATAGGATTCACAGCAAAGCCGAATTCGGGCAGAACTGGTGCTCCCAACTGGCCACTCGACATCAAGGCGGCCTGACCATAGCCCTGGAGCAAAGCCAGAGGAATGGTGAGATAGCTGGTGTACTGATTGATCTTCTGACGACCCGCATCACCATCTTTGGAGATTTCTTCCAGCTGGGGGATGATGGGGATCAGCAACTGCAAAATAATGGAGGCGGTGATGTAGGGATAGACTCCCAAAGCCATCACTGAGAAGCGGGACAGGGCGCCACCACTGAGCAGATCGAACAGATTCGCTAAATCATTATTAAAGATATTGGCCAGAGCAGCACGATCGACACCAGGAACAGGCACCTGTGCCATCAAGCGATAGAGCAGGAGCACGCCCAGGGTAAGTAAGATCTTACGCCTGAGTTCTGGTAATCGAAAAGCACTTCGTAAGGCATTCAGCATAACAATCGCCTCCAGTCACCGGTGTGAATCACCGGATCAATACGTTGGCTAAAGGGGGAGAATCTCGACTGTGCCGCCTGCTGCCTCGATTTTGGCGCGGGCGCTGGCAGAAACGCGATGTGCTTTCACATGCACGGCGGTTTTGATTTCGCCATCGCCCAAAATGGCAACAGGATATTTGGCGCCGCGAATCAGGCCGGCAGCGGCCAGTTCTACGGGAGTAATCTCAGCACCGGCCTCAAATCGTTCGACCAGGCTGTAGATATTCACAGGTTGGTATTCCACGCGATTGCGGTTGGTAAAACCTCGCAACATGGGTAGACGTCGCACAAGAGGCAACTGCCCACCTTCGAAGTAAGGGCCTTTACCGCCGCCGGAGCGTTTGTTTTGGCCTTTGGCGCCGCGACCAGCAGTTTTACCCTTGCCGGCAGAAATGCCACGGCCGACGCGTTTACGTCTTTTGGTGGAATAGGGGGCGGGTTGAAGTTCATGTAGCTTCATACTGCCTGCTCCTTAACCGTCACCAGATGCCGCACTTTGTTTATCATGCCGCGGATGACAGGATTATCTTGATGCACGGCTACATCGCCCAAACGCCGCAAACCCAGGGCACGCAAAGTACCCTGTTGGCGTTTGTTGTAGCCAATCACGCTTTTAGTATAAGTAACAATCAACTGTGTTTCAGGTGCCTTCTTAGTCATTCGCCATTACTCCAGATGATCTTGAATCCAGTACGGCTGTACTTTGGCTTCGGGCACATTGCGCAAGCGCGCGATCTGATCAGGTGAACGCAGTTCACTCAGGGCCTGGTAAGTCGCCTTCACCACGTTGAGGATGTTGGCACTACCCATGGACTTGGTGAGGATATCTTTGATACCAGCAGCCTCGACCACAGCACGTACGCCACCACCGGCAATGACACCCGTGCCTGGCGATGCCGGGCGAATCATCACCTTGGCAGCGCTAAAACGCGAGGTAATCTCATGGGGAATGGTGGTGCCGACCATAGGCACAGTAATCATGTTCTTACGGGCTTGTTCCGAGCCTTTGCGAATCGCTTCTGGTACTTCGCGGGCTTTACCCACGCCAATACCAACGCGTCCTTTACCATCGCCAACAACGACGACGGCTCTGAAGGCAAAGCGCCGGCCGCCTTTGACGACCTTGGCGGTGCGTGCCAGATGAACAACGCGTTCATCGAATTCGTCTGAGGTATCGCGAGAACGTCTACGATCTTGTCTTTCAGCCATGCAATTTACTCCTGCTGATCAAGCAGTCGGGGAATCGGGCGGTGAGTTAGAATTTGAGGCCGGCGGAACGTGCGCCTTCGGCAAAGGCCTTCACGCGGCCATGGTAGGGAAAACCGCCTCGGTCAAATACAATGTTGGTAATGCCAGCTTCGACGGCACGCTGTCCAAGTAATTCACCCACTGTCTTGGCGATCTCGCTCTTGGATTTACCTTCGAGCTGACCAGCCAGGGTTGTGTCTTGGGAAGAAGCAGCCACGAGGGTGTGGCCAGCAGTATCATCGATGATCTGAGCATGAATATGTCGCAAACTGCGATACACAGCTAAACGGGGACGTTCGGATGTGCCGCTGATATGTTTGCGTACACGTGTGTGGCGGCGCCTGCGGGCAAGCGCTCTAAAATGTGTCCTAGCCATATCAATCAACCGTTTTTCTCTGGGAGTGCGAGTTCGTGGAGATGCAATCGACCCTTATCGAGTCATTCATTATTTCTTAGCGCTCTTACCAGCTTTCATGCGCACGAATTCGCCGCGATAGCGAATACCTTTGCCTTTGTAAGGCTCGGGGGGGCGCAGGGCTCGGATTTTGGCGGCGACTTCGCCTACCAGTTCTTTATCGATTCCACTCACCGAGAAGGCTCGTCCGCCTTTTTCGACGACGAAGGTAATGTTCTCGGGGGGTTGAATCACGGTAGGGTGAGAGTAGCCCAGGCTGAGATCAAGGGCATCACCCTGCATGACAGCTCTGTAACCTACGCCAACGAGCTCCAAATCTTTTTTGAAGCCTTCGGTCACACCGGTCACCATGTTCTGGAGCAGAGCACGGCTGAGGCCATGCAGCGCCCGATGATGATTACTGTCGGTGGGGCGTTTCACCAGGAGCAGACCATCTTCGATGACGATAGTCATATCTTGGGGAAAGGTCCTGGTGACGGTGCCTTTAGGGCCTTTTACGGTAACCGTATTATCTTTGGCGACGTCGATGGTGACGCCTTGGGGAATTGTGACGGGTTTGCGTCCGATACGCGACATGTAATTACAACCTCCTGACCGCGATGCAGCGGGAATGGGCTACCATACGTAGCAGATCACCTCGCCGCCCACGCCAGCTCGGCGAGCAGCGCGTCCGGTCATAATGCCTTTGGGTGTGGACATCACAGTCACACCGAGACCACTGTGCACCCAGGGAATGTCCTGGCGCGAACAGTAGATGCGGCGGCCTGGTTTGCTGACGCGCTGTAAACCAGTGATGACAGGTTTACGGCGCTCATCGTACTTCAAGTGTAAACGCAAGACATCATGCGTTTTGGATGAGCTAACATCGTAGCCACGAATAAAACCTTGTTCTTTCAGGATGCGTGCAATTTCCAGCTTCATTTTGGAGCTGGGCATTACAACCTGTTTTTGCTGCGCCATTAAGGCGTTGCGGGTGCGTGTCAGCATATCCGCAATTGGATCGGTCATCATGAGCGGATTCTCCTCTTGTTACCAGCTCGACTTCACAACGCCGGGGAGTCGACCGCGTAAGGCTTCGTGACGGAAGCAAATGCGGCAGAGTTCAAAGCGCCGCATGTAGCCACGCGGGCGTCCGCAGATTTTGCAGCGGTTGCGTACACGTACTTTATACTTTCGGCGTTGTTCGCGAATGATAATGCTTTTTTTAGCCATGGATTTCAGTGTCTCCTGACGGGTTAGCGTTTGAAAGGCATGCCTAACAAACGAAGCAGCTCTCGACCTTCATCATCGGTCTCGGCGGTTGTGACAATCGTAATGCCCATGCCACGGACTTTATCAACAGTGTCGTAATCGATCTCGGGAAAGACAAGCTGTTCCCGTAAACCGAGGCTGTAATTACCACGACCATCAAACGAATCGGGGGAGACGCCCTGAAAGTCGCGACGACGGGGAAGAGCGACATTGACGAGACGGTCGAAGAATGACCACATACGCTCGCCGCGTAGGGTAACACTGGCCCCGATGGGATTGCCTTCACGCAATTTGAAGGAAGCAATCGACTTACGAGCACGCCGGATCAAAGGTCTTTGGCCCGTGATCGTGGCAATGTCTCGTGAAGCAGCTTCGAGCGCTTTGGCATTCTGCAAGGCTTCACCCAGACCGATATTGACGGAAATCTTTTCCAGGCGAGGCACCTGCATCACATTCTTATATTGAAATCGTTCCATAAGAGCAGGAACAACTTCTTCTTGATAACGTTGTTTCAACCTAGACATACAAAACTCCTGTTACAGGCTCTTTTCGTTACCCTGCATGCGGCGAAGGAACGGAGACTATATTTCACTGGAAATCAGCTTCACATTCGAAATATGAATGGGGCCTTCGCGTTCGATAATGCCAACCTGGGTACGAACATCGCCTGTGCGGCGTTGATGTTTCTTGATCAGGTTCACGCCTGCCACGACCACATAGACTTCGTTGGGATCATAGCGGCCATAGCGATCTTTCTTACGGATGATAGATTGAACCTGGCCTCGTTCTCCTTTGTAGTTACCGGAGATAATCTCAACGGTATCGCCTTTACGGATGTTGATCTTCATAGTCATGACCTCTTACAACACTTCGGGCGCCAGGCTAACGATCTTCATAAAGCGACGGTCACGCAGTTCACGTGCGACGGGGCCAAAGATGCGGGTGCCTTTGGGATTTTTATTGGCATCGATGATCACGGCGGCGTTATCATCAAAGCGAATATAGCTGCCGTCGGCTCTGCCGATCTCTTTGGCTGTGCGCACCACAACGGCCCGCACGACTTCGCCCTTTTTGACGGAACCGCCAGGGGCGGCCTGTTTGACGGAAGCCACGATGATGTCGCCTACCGAGGCATAGCGACGGGTGGAGCCGCCCAAAACACGAATGCAAAGAAGTTCTTTGGCGCCCGTGTTATCGGCAACTTTCAAGCGAGATTCTTGCTGAATCATAAGGAAACTCCAACTTCATGCGAGCTAGTGAGCGCTTTCGAGGGTTTCGACCACAACCCAACGCTTTAGTTTACTGTAAGGACGTGATTCGCGGATACGTACGATATCGCCTTCTTTGCAGGCATTTTCTTCATCGTGGGCATGATACTTCTTGTGTGTACGTACCACTTTACCGTACAAAGGATGTCGATGCGTGCGTTCTACACGGACAACAACCGTCTTATCCATTTTATTGCTGACAACGGTTCCGGTCAGCACTTTTCGTTGTTCTTGTGCCATATTATTCTATCTCCGCTGCCAGCTGGCGTTCACGTAAAATGGTCTTGATGCGAGCAATATCACGTTTGACCGCTGATGCTTGGTTATAATTGCGTTGCTGACCAATCGACGTGTTGAAACGTAAATTTAATAATTCTTCGTAAGCTTCGTCCAGTTTGGTCAAAAGCTCGCCGTCGGTCAGACTTCGTAACTCATGCGCTTTCATCAACCGCCCTCCTCGCTACGAACCACGAATTGGGTAGCAATCGGTAGTTTGTGTGCTGCCAGACGCATAGCCTCTTCGGCAGCCTCACGGGGAACACCAGCAATCTCAAAGAGAATACGGCCAGGTTTTACGACCGCCACATAGCGATCGACCGCCCCTTTACCACTACCCATACGGGTTTCAGCAGCACGTTTGGTGACAGGTTTATCGGGGAAGACGCGAATCCATAGTTTACCACCGCGACGTACATAACGCACAATTGCACGGCGGGCAGATTCGATCTGACGGCTAGACATCCAGCAGGGTTCCAGAGCCTGCAAGGCATATTCACCAAAAGCAATGGTGTTGCCACGCCAAGCCTTGCCGCGCATGCGGCCTCGGTGTGTTTTTCGATATTTGACGCGTTTTGGCATCAACATAATGATTACCTCTTCTTTCCAGTGAAACCGCTTAAACGGTCAAGGGTTCGCCTGGTAAAATCTCGCCTTTATAAATCCAGACTTTGACGCCGATGACGCCGTAAGTGGTTTGCGCAACGAGATCAGCATAATCAATATCAGCGCGTAGGGTATGACGAGGAATACGCCCTTCACGAATAAAATCGACTCGAGCCATCTCTGAACCGCCCAGGCGACCGCCCAAGCGAATCATGATGCCTTTAGCGCCAGCACGCATCGTGCGTTGTGCGGCCTGACGCATCGCCCGTTTGTGCGCTACACGTCGCGAAAGCTGTTCGGCAATGCTTTCGGCTACGAGTTGAGCATCGAGCTCGGGGCGTTTGATCTCTTCAATATCCACTTTGACGCGCTTATCAGTCAAATCTTGTAATGATTTCCGGAGTGCTTTCACAGTGACGCCCTTGCGACCAAT
This sequence comes from Chloroflexota bacterium, assembly GCA_013152695.1. The sequence continues at coordinate 12,711 of JAADFV010000378.1, forward strand.
AATAATACCGGGCTTCGCTGCATGAATTTTCAGATAGACTTGTTTGGGGGCGCGTTCGATTTCGATTTTAGAAATGCCGGCGCGGTCAACGCTCTGCAACACCATTTGTCGGATCTTTCGATCTTCTTCCAGCAGTCGAGGATACTCATTACCCTCAGCATACCAGCGGGAAAGATGATCTTTGATGATTCCCAGTCGGAATCCCGTAGGATGGACTTTTCGACCCAAGATTGGCCTCCTTATTAACGCTCTTCGAGCACAACAGTGATGTGAGAGGAACGACGCAGAATCGGTTTGACCCGCCCGCGTGCGCCTGGACGATAACGCTTGGCTGTGGGACCTTCGTCGGCAAAAATCTCGTAGATCCACATATCTTCAGGCGCCATGCTTTCATTTTCCTCAGCATTGGCTAATGCCGACTGCAAGACCTTTCGCACCTCGTGCGCGGCAGCCTGCGGCATATGGCTGAGCATTTCGATCGCCTCCATCGCCTGCATCCCACGAACGAGATCGACGATCAGGCGGACTTTCTGCGCTGGAATGCCCACGTATTTACGCTGAGCACGAACTAATAATGCCATAATTCAACCTCTGTTCAGCGAGACCTGCTGCCTTTTTCTTTGACAATATGGCCGCGGAAGAAACGCGTGGGGGCAAATTCGCCTAACTTGTGGCCCACCATATTTTCGGTAATATAAATGGGAACATGGCGACGACCATTATGCACGGCCAGTGTATGCCCTACCATTTGGGGAAAGATGGTAGAAGACCGCGACCATGTGCGCAATACACGTTTCTCGCCTTTACGGTTCATTTCTTCGATTTTGCGTAAAAGTTTGGCATCTACATACGGGCCTTTCTTCAATGACCTGGACATACTACCACCTCCTAACGTCGCTTCTTACCGCGACGGCGAACAATATACTGATCGGTTCTTTTATTACGACGGGTACGATACCCTAATGCTGGCTTACCCCAAGGTGTCTTGGGTCCGGGCATACCAACTGGGGAACGACCTTCACCACCGCCATGGGGATGCGATGCCGGGTCCATGGCAGAACCACGGACTTCGGGGCGACGTCCCAGCCAGCGTTTACGGCCGGCTTTACCAAGGCTGATGTTCTGATGATCGGTGTTGCCTACCTGGCCAATTGTTGCCTTGCACTGCAGCAAAACCCGTCGGGCTTCGCCACTGGGCAGACGCAACTGGGCATAGGCGCCTTCTTTCGCCATCAGCTGGGCATAAGTGCCAGCAGAACGGGCGAGCTGGCCACCGGCGCCGGGTTGTAGCTCGATGTTGTGAACCAGGGTACCCAGAGGGATGTTCAGCAACGGCAGCGCATTGCCCGGGCGAATTTCGGCATCTGGCCCCGAGCTAACGACATCGCCCACCTTGAGGCCCAACGGCGCCAGGATGTAGCGCTTTTCGCCATCATCATAGTGCAGTAGGGCAATCCGGGCCGAACGATTGGGATCATATTCGATCGAAACAACACGGGCAGGCATGCCCACTTTGTCTCGTTTGAAATCGATCAAACGATAACGACGTTTGTGGCCGCCGCCACGGTGGCGCACAGTAAGGCGCCCTAAATTATTGCGCCCAGCACGCTTTTTCAGCGGACGGAGCAAAGATTTTTCCGGCTTGCTACGCGTAATCTCTTCAAATGTCGAGACGCTCATATCGCGCCTGCCGGGTGACGTGGGTTTGTAGACTTTGATACCCATGTGGGATAACGACTCCTTGAATAAGCTATCGTCCGAGTCAAGGACGATTGTAGGCGATACTTAGCTTACTTTGCCGCCTACAACATAAGAATTCAGAGACTTGGAGAAGGGTTAGACACCCTCGAAAAGTTGAATAGAATCATCAGAGGCCAATGTGACTACAGCCTTTTTCCAGGGAACCACACGAACAGAAGTGGAACGGCGGCCGCGACGGCGAGTCTTGGCCTTCATGTTGATGATACGAACATCGACTACTGTCACATTGAAACGCTCTTCTACAGCATGTTTGACCTGTAATTTATTGGCACGGCGATCCACCTCGAAGACATATTGGTTCGCCTGCTCTTGCAATAAGGTCGATTTTTCCGTGATAACCGGGCGTTTAAGCACTTCGTAAGGATGCATCAGACTGACTCCTCCACCACTTCCTGACCCTCAGCCAAAAAGGATTCGAGGACAGCAAGGGATTGTTGGGGTATCACCAGGGTTTCGTAGCCCAGGAGATCACGAATGTTGACATAGTTGGCACGCAAGGTTTTGACATAGGGCAAATTACGAGCGGACAACTCTACATTGACATTCGCTTCAGGCAGAAGCAGCAAAGCGTTACGTCCAGCATCCAAAGCCTCGAGCATTTCAACCATGGCACGGGTGCGCGGGCGCTCGAGCTGCAAATCATCGAGGACGACAATCTGGTTGGCGTTGGCTTTTACGGTGAGGGCAGAACGTAAAGCAGCACGACGCATCTTGCGTGGCAGTTTTTTGCGGTAAGAGCGAGGACGAGGGCCAAACACAGTACCACCACCCGCCCATTGCGGCGCACGAATGGTACCTTGGCGAGCGCGTCCGGTGCCTTTCTGGCGCCAGGGTTTAGCGCCGCCACCGCGGACTTCGCCACGCGTCTTGGTTTTGTGCGTACCCAAGCGCTGATTTGCCAATTGGCGTACCAGAGCCTGGTGCATTAAAGACTGGTTGACTTCGGCGGCAAAAATCGTATCGGAAAGTTCTACCGTACCGATTTCTTGCCCCTGCATATTTTTCAGTGCGACCTGCATCGTGATTACCTTCCTCTCGTCTTGCGGGCGGCAGAGACGGTAACCAGGCCATTTTTCGGGCCGGGCACAGCGCCTTTAACTGCCAGCAGATTACGCTCGGGATCGACCTTGACAACACGCAGGTTGTGGACAGTGACACGCTCGTTGCCCATATGACCGGGCATGCGCTTGCCTTTGTACACGCGACCAGGGGTCGAACCAGCACCAGCCGAACCAGGGCTACGCTCTCGGTCGGATTGACCGTGCGTTTTGGGTTGACGATTGAAGCCGTGGCGTTTGACGCCGCCCTGAAAACCCTTCCCTTTGGAAGTGCCAGTGACGTCTACAAAATCGCCTTCGCTGAAAACATCAGCAAAGAATTTCTGACCCAGGTTATATTCACCTAGCTCTTCTTCTCGAACCCGGAACTCGCGTACCGTGCGCAAAGTAGGTACTTGAGCACGTTGGAGATGTCCGCGTTCGCCTTTGCTGAGTTTCTTTTCTTTGATTTCATCGAAACCGAGCTGGACAGCCGGATAACCATCCACCGTCGGTGTTTTCACTTGGGTGACGTAACAGGGGCCAACTTCCAGTACGGTTACAGGAATCATGACACCTTGCTCGTCGAATATCTGGGTCATACCCAGTTTGCGTCCAATAAGACCTTTCATGATCTACTAGCGGTGATAGAACTGCCAACGCCGCAGGGCGCCGCATCATTCCACCACCCCACCTCCTTGTCAGGGATTTAGGGGGGTTTTGTTGCCAGGGGCGGTTTTAGAGTTTAATCTCGATATCTACGCCGGCTGGCAAATTGAGCCGCATCAAGTTATCGATGGTTTTGCTGCCGGAAGGAACCACGTCGATCAGTCGTTTGTGAGTACGAATCTCGAACTGTTCGCGTGAATCCTTGTCAATAAAAGGTGAGCGCATAACGGTAAAACGCTCGCGTTTGGTGGGCAGTGGCACCGGGCCCACAACCTGAGCGCCGGTTCGTTCCGCCGCGTCCACAATCTCGCGTACCGAGTTATCCAGTACACGGTGATCATAAGCCTTTAGCTTGATGCGTATCCTCTGCTTAGCCATTCACAGACCTTCCAGAAGTGGGGAAGAAAGATGAAGGGCGAATCGTGGGAGTGACCCGCCCTGGTTGATATTTATTCGATGATTTCGGTGATGACACCGGCGCCTACGGTACGGCCACCTTCGCGAATGGCGAAGCGACTGCCTGCTTCCAGGGCTACCGGCA
>JAADFV010000379.1 GCA_013152695.1 Chloroflexota bacterium
AAATCTACATTCCTTTTCTGGGCACTCGTCCTTACTTTGTTCGTGAGCGGGAGCTCCAACGCCTTCAGCGACGATGAGCAAGCGGAGACTGCAGATGTTTCGGTAGCAGTGTCAGTCCCGGGTGACCGTCCCCAAGTGATCAGTAGCGCCAGAACTATAGCAGTCACCATCGATGGCGTACTTTCTAGCAATGAATGGAAAGACGCCACCGCGGTCGATGTGAGTGACGAAGGTAAAACCGCGACAGCTTACTTCAAGAACAGTGCCAACACTCTTTACGTGGCTATCGATGTCCTGTTTGATCCCACCTTCGAGGGAAAGACAGGCTCCTGGTGGGATGAAGTACGCCTGATCTTTGATAGCGGCAACGATTTGAACCTCAACACCGGCTGGATGCTCCGTTTGGGTGCACCTCTGGAGGCAGGAGTCGCCACGGCAATCAATTTTTATGGTACTTGCGCCAGCACCGGCAAGGCCTTGGCTCTGGGTGCGGCCAGCGATGTTAGCGGACACGTTCAATATGAGCTGCAAATCCCCTTGAACTACGAGGGGACGGATGTGATCGGCGGGCCGGGCAGCTCTGCCGGTATGGTCGTCGAGATCTCAGATCACTGCGCCTTTGGTGGCTGTGGTACGAATATGCGTTATCCCCAAAATGCCCAGGTTCCCCCCTATTTCAACTTCCAATGCAACGACAACGAACCCGACGTAGATAGTTGGGCGATCTTGACCCTGGCTACCTCGGGATGGCCCACCGACACACCAACGCCAACACCGAGCAGCACACCCAGGCCCACATCAACGGCAACTCCCACGAGAACGCCCACCTTCACCCCCACCTCTACGCCGACGCCCACACCCGAGCCCGGCGTGTGGGTCAAAGTCATCGACGAAACCGACGCCATCGTCGCCGGCGCCACTGTCTACCTGAAACAGGCCGATGGGATCTACGATAAATCGGTCGGGACCACTGGCGTGGACGGTCGCTTATGGGTTGCCGATGCGGTTGCAGGCGATCAGTTGGCGGCCACACAGCTCGTGTTCACCAAAGACACAAACAAGGCCCAGCATGATGACTGGTCGTATCATGTTTACATCACCAGTATCGAGATCAGCAGCAATGGCGACCCTGTCCTGCATACCATCCGCGACCCGTCGCTGACACAGACTCTTACCGTGAAGAAAAACAACACCCTGATCGGCTTCAACATCCTCGCTTCCCTCAATTGGGATGCAAGCACAGCCTACATCGACGGCGTACACGGCCTCGCTCAGGGCTTTCGCAACGCCAACGATTATCTCTACGACGCCAGTGATGGCCAGATGTATTTCGAGCAGATCAAAATCTGTGATCAGGAGCAATTTTGGTACGATGCCGACTACCGATTCTTTGCCAGTAATCGCATCCATCCCCGCGCCGACACCGGCGGTCTACGCAAACAGGGTGAACGTATGCTATTCGGCCGCTATTGGAACAGACAGACGTCTGGAGGAGGATGGTGGACGGGTGAGCCCGGCTTTCGCACACTCATCCACGAATTTGGACATTACGGTCTCAAACTTTATGACGAGTATTTCTATCGCGATGGCTGGTTTCATCACCACCAGAACGAGAACACCCAGTGCACGAACCAACGAACCGCCAACCCTGAAGAGACCGCTGCATCGCTAATGGATGACCAATACTCGGCCAGCGAATTCTGCTCAGACCTACCAACCGATCCCCACGTCCACAATACCGAACAGCAGCAGGAAAACGGTCAGTCCTGCTGGGGAACCATCGCGCAACGCTTTTCCGATAGCCAAGACCCAGCCCGTTGGCATATCCTCCGCCCGGATGTGGATCGAGGTCAGGTGGTGGCGGGGCCAACCAGTATCCCCCTGCAAAGCCTCAGCACCTTCGATACCACCACCTGCACCAGCGTCCGGCCTCACAGTTGCGGCGGCCCCTACTCCTTGGAATTGGAACTCCAAAGCGGCTCGCCGGCCGTAGATTACCAAGTACGCCTGCGCCAAGCCGACGGGAAAAGCATCTTTCAAGGCACAACTGATGGTGTGGGAACCATCGACGTCCTGGGCGCGGCCCACGGCGACATGATCTACTTTGGCAAGAACATGTCACCCTTGTTCTGGACGAGCCATCAGGTAACATGCCCTGACGTCTTGAGTCAGGCATCATCGCCGCCCATCACCGTGCAATTGCAGCCGGCACCCTTCACACTCTCTGTTTTTGCCACTCCTGGCGAACAACCGCACACACTGGCAATCGATGTTCTTGCCGATGCCCCTCTCAGTCGAGTGCCCCAGGTCTTCATCTCACAAGACGGCGAGCCCGGCGGCCGTGCCGTTAACATGTCTCCTGCCGACGACGGTTACACCGGTTTAGCGCCGATCGATCCAGCGTACGACCCGAACGGAACTATCGAAGCGACGGCCAGCGACAGCAGCGGCCACCAGATCACCGTATTTGCTGACTTCCAAAGCGAGGGCTACGACCCTGAGGTGAATAATCTCCTGCGCTCGCGTGATGGCAAAGCTCAGCTTTACCTGCCCGCTGGCAGCCTTGGCCAAACGACGCGGGTGGCCCTGAGCCTAGATGCTCGCCATCCCATGCCGCCCGGCCGTATCTTGCCGATAAGCGGCCCCTACCTGATCTCGAGCCTGGATGCTGGTTCCCAGCTGGAAAAACCAGGATACCTCACCCTCTGGTACGACGAGATGAACCTGGCCGGCATCGATCCCAGCACCCTGAGCATTGTGCGCTGGGATGAGGGAGTCAAGGCATGGGTCGAGATCGGCAGGGAGATCTCCGCGAAAAACCCCAGTGTGGGACATACCGTGGAGACCTTAGGCACATTCGCCTTGCTTGGGCTCGATACAATGCCCCCGACATCTCAGGTCAACCCTCTGGCGCCGTTCCAAGCAGATGAATCATTCCTCGTGAGCTGGGGTGGAAGGGACGCCGGCAAAGGCATTGCCGCCTACGATATCCAGGTTCGAGACGGGCGCGAAGGGCAATGGAGCGATTGGCTCGTAGACACTGACGATGTATCCGCCACCTTCAGCGGCCAACGTTATCACACCTACTATTTTCCAGGCGCGGGCGAGAAACTGGGCCGGCAATGAGTAAGCTTATCCCGGCGGAGAGGGCGATACGTACACTCGCGTCGGCGCTATCCTCTACCTCCCGATGCAGTTTCGACTTACGCAGAAGGGGATGTTCTTTTAGACCCGGGGCGTCTGTTACTCTCTTGCTTCAGCCAGTATCGGATACCCTTTCCTGCTAACGGTTCATTCTGAAAACGGGGAATGATGTGCAAGTGCACATGAAACACTTCCTGACCGGCGACACGGCCGCAATTCCAGCCGACATTATAGCCATCAGGGGCGTATTGTCGATCGATCAACTCCTTGGCCTGATGCAGCAAGACAAAGGTCTCTTGCCATTCCTGCGTCGTGAGATCGAAGACGGTTTCCCGGTGCTCCTTGGGAACGATAAGGCCCGAGCCCACTAAAACCGGCTCCTGCTGTTGCAAGAACAGGCAGTGAGCGCTTTCTAAAACCACTTCCTGGACATTGAGATGAGGTAGACAGAAAGGACATTTCATAAGCTGTCGAGGACTCGCCCCCTGTCATCAACCGGTGAACTCATGAGGGAACATCGAGATTTCCGCCAAGAGCGGCCAGCTTGAGCGCATAGAACGCAGGTCGCGGATTGAACCGCCTATCCAGTAAGCCATGGCGAGGATAATAGCCTCGATCACTATCAATCCATGTATCGATGAAGACGGTTGTGTTGAGCATTGTTTTGCTCGCTTCGTAAGCATCAACGACGAATCTTTGCAACTTCTCGTCATCTTCGAAACAGACGCCCTCATCGATTCGAGGCAGTTGCAGGTTGATCAGTTTGGCACGCTTGCTCTGACGCGCAATTTCCTGCAGCGTGCTCACAGGCTCATCCCAGGGGGAGACTCGGAACGTCAGGCCAACATCGTCGGCTTGATTGCCGATCATGGATAGCCATTTTTCGGCTTCATCCGCTTGCTTAGGGGAAAAACCGTGACTGGCAAAATGCTGAAAGGTCTTGCTATTTCCACTATCTTCCTTCATCGGCACGACCGGGGCAATGAACAACTGACCGGAAAAGACACTTTGGGCCCGATTGATAGTGATACCGATTTCCGATATCGCATATTCAGGAAATATGATCTCCCAATTAACGAGTAAATCACTGTGAGCTTCGATTGTGGCCAGGGTTGCCCGGTTGGGTACGCCGAGGCTGTAAACGGTGAACTCAA
>JAADFV010000380.1 GCA_013152695.1 Chloroflexota bacterium
GGTTGCCCTCGGGCGTCTCTATCAATATGTGATAGTGATTGCTCATTAAACAGTAGGCATGACACAGCCAGTTGTACTTCTTGTTGACCTCCGCCAAGATCTCGAGAAAATCACATCCAGGAAAATGTCCCGCTTCTCATTCCCTCTCGAGGTAATATGATATACCGATCCTTCAAACTCTATCCGCACTATCCGCAGTGGTCTTGCCATGCACTCATCCTGTCACACTCAAGATTCAAGACCCGACCCCATTATGTAAACCCATTATGTACAAGATTTAAGACCTGCCCCCCTTATGTACTTATGTAGAGCTGCCATATACAGGCATTTTAGCACGGCCTCATCCGAGGGGAAAAACTTCCGGGCTCAAGGAAGCTTCGGGAGCCCCAGCTCTTCCAGAAAGCTGTTGTGCTTCCGTGTGGCCTCGAAAATCTTCCCCGCCAGATCGCTCAACTCGGCATGCACCTGTGCGAGATCCACCTGCTTCTCTGGTTCGGCGGTGCTAATATAACGAGAGATATTGAGGTTGAAATCGTTTTCCTCGATCTCTTCCATGCTCACCCGGCGGGAGTAACGCTCCTCTTCCTTACGGAACTGGTAGGTTTCGATGATCTTGTCAATGTGCTCTGGCAATAGCACATTCTGGCGTTTACCCTTTTCGAAGTGTTCGCTGGCGTTTATGAAGAGCACATCATCCGGCTTCTTGCACTTCTTCAGAACCAGAATGCAAACCGGAATACCGGTGGAGTAGAACAGCTTGGCTGGCAGGCCAATTACCGTGTCGATGTTGCCGTCCTGCAGAAGCTTCTTGCGGATCTTCGCCTCGGTGCCGCCTCGAAACAGTACACCGTGTGGCAGGATGATGGCCATGGTACCTTCTTTGTGCAGGAAATGGAAGCCGTGCAGCAAAAAGGCAAAGTCGGCCGCAGACTTTGGTGCAAGACCATAGCCCTTGAAGCGGAAATCTTCGGCCATCTCCTCCGTAGGATTCCAGCGATAGCTAAAGGGTGGATTGGCCACCACCGCGTCAAATTCGATTTTCTTAGCCGGGTTCTCCTCACGCAGCAAGGGCCACTCGTTGAGCAGGGTATCGCCATGAAAGATCTCGAACTCAGTATCTTTGAGCCCATGCAGCAGCATGTTCATGCGTGCCAGGTTGTATGTGGTGATGTTCTTCTCCTGGCCGTAGAGCTTGCCCACGCCATTCTTTCTCATCCGCCGACGGATGTTTAACAAAAGCGAACCGGAGCCGCAGGCAAAATCCAGCACCTGGTTGAGCCTGGTCCTCTTGCCGGTGGCTGGCTCCTGGCTGTCCAGCGACACGATCCCGGAGAGGATACTGGAGATCTGTTGCGGTGTGTAGAACTCCCCGGCCTTCTTGCCGCTGCCAGCGGCGAACTGACCAATCAGGTATTCGTAGGCATCGCCCAGCAGGTCCCGACCGGAGGGAAATTCCGCCAGCCCTTCGGCGATCTTTTGAATGATGGTGCAAAGGCGCGCGTTGCGCTGTTTGTAGTTTTTGCCCAACTTTTCCGAGTCGAGGTTGATCTCCGAAAATAGCCCCTGGAAACTACTAGAGAAGGACTCGTTTTCAATGAACCTAAAGCCCTTTTGCAGGGTACGCAAAAGCTCCTCGTTTTGTGTCCGGGCCATCTCGGCGATGCTGCTCCAAAGATACTCCGGCTTGATCACATAGTGCACCTTGCGGCGCATCAGTTTTTCAAATTCTTCTATGTCATCCGGATTACGCTCATACCATACAGCCAACGGCGAGCGGCGATCTTCCTCCAACTCCGGCCAGTCCGCGCCCAGCTCCTTTTTCGCCACCTCCTCGTAGTTGTCCGAAAGGTAGCGCAAAAACAAAAACGCCAGCATGTAGTCACGAAAATCATCCGCGTTCATGGAGCCGCGCAGTTCGTCAGCGATGGCCCAGAGGACCTTGCCCAGGCGGATTTGATCCTGTTCTGTCATGCGGTTGCCTCCTGTTCTTCGATCTCAGGGAACAACTCCGGGTTGAAACGGTAGTCATTCATAAAATTCCTCAATATCTTGCGAAAAATCTCTTTGTTCTCTTCCAGCATTTCCACAGGCTCAAAGAGTGAATAGTTGCCGTGGCTCAGGAGCTGGACATAACGATGATGAAGCATCCCGTCCTCATCGTCCGGCTCCCGTTTGATGATATCGCCTACATGGTTGTATCCATGGAAAGTGGCGGTCTTTTCCATGATGCTGCGCAGTATGGTGAAGTGATAGGTGTACAGTTTCCCCGACTGTGCCACTTTGTGCAGTTCTTTGAGCATGGCAACATGATAAAAGCGGGACGTGTCGTTGGTATCGCGCAGGTGATAGCCGTCTTCGTCCCGGCTTAGAAAATAGCGCTGCGCATTTTTCATCTCATTGCACAGCACATTGAAAAACAAGGTGTGATGGGATGATATCACCGCCTTGACATGCTCCTGCTGCTTGAGCATATGCGCCAGATGCGCCGCCACGGCGATGGCGTTGTTTTCGTCCAGCGAGGAAATGGGATCGTCGATATAGATGAACTTCACCCACTCATAGGCTTCCTGACCCTCAATGGCGAGCTGGGCAATGGCGAGGAAGAAACACCAGATGAAGATGTTCTCCTCGCCACGTGAAACCTTAATGAGAACAGGCTCGTCTTCGCCGTCATCGTTTTCTCGCATTTCCCGCCAAAAGCGTATGGTGCCCTGAGCGTAGTCGATATCAAACTCAAAATCGGCGTATCGGTGGAGAAAGAAACGGATGCGGCTCTCCATCTCCAGCTCGACAAGGCCGTTGAAGAAACGTGAGGCGGTGTTCATCTTGAGCACCCGCTCGCGGTCGTTCTCCAGATCGTTGTCCCAGGTAAAAAGGTCCTCGGTGAAGGCGTTGAAGTAGAGGGTGTCGCGGGTCGTCTCGTCCTTGCCCAACTCCTTGAAGGCCATTGAAAGCCGTGTCTTGCCGATGCCATTGTAGGCGAAGAGTAGAATGACTTTCTTCTCCTGCAACCGGTTACGCAGGTGCTGCGCCAGAGCATCAAGGTCGGCAAAGGTCTGGATGTTGTTTCCGCCCGGCATGACTTAGCCACTTAGCCTGCCTCCTGCGGGAAGAGCTGTTGCAAGAGGCCCTTCTTGTGGGCTTTGAGGGCCTCGAGCCTCTTCGCCTCCAGCTCGATCACCTGATCGAGGGAAGAGAGACAATCGGCGATTTTTTGTTGTTCTTTTCTTTCACGAGGTAGCGATATATAACCCTCAAGAAATCGCGTATTGGTAATGTTTATTGTATTTTTTGCCCCTTTTTGTGTTAAGGGTTCGAGGTACATATTCGTGCGTTGGGGAGACTCAAAAAAAGCATCGAGGATTGTCCCCAGTGCATAGTTATCAGGTATAAAAACTCCGTATAGCGGGGAAACAATAACTGGCTT
>JAADFV010000381.1 GCA_013152695.1 Chloroflexota bacterium
ATATTTGACCGGAAGTCGCCTGTTCTGAAAATAGGAACAAGTAGACAAGAAAAAGGGCGTCGGCTCCTTTACTTCATCAGCTATGGAACCTCAATGTGCTTTCCCTCTGTTCTCTCGTCTGCGCGGCATTGCGGTAGCTCTGTGCTGTCTGGTGCTGTTGTCTTTCTCCGCCCTGGGCTTTTCTTCCGCGGTCAGCGCCGACTCGACACCCGCTCCCACCCCTACCCCCTCCTCTCCCCACGTACAAATATTGCAGGAGTTGGGTCTTTCTGTCCCGGCGTTGAGGGCTAGTGGCAGTAGTACAACTTCTGATGAAGGCTATATGCTCAAGGGGCGGATCGATACGATGCTTTTGCAGGACGATCGGCTCTATGCCGGTATGGGCAACTGGTTTGTCATTTTCGATGTCTCTAATCCGGCGCAAACAAGGGTGCTGGGGCAAATGTGGCTGGGAGAGAGTATCAACGGCATCTGGGTAAACGGCTCTTATGCTTTTCTCGTGCAAGCAAGGCTATCTGCTCCCGGCCGTCTTTATGTGATCGACCTCAGTACGACAACCCCTCGCCTCGTTCGAGAGACGTCTGTAGGGCTTCATAACACTATCAAGCTCGTGGGGCAAGGATCGTGGCTATATCTTCTGGGATTAGGAGGTAGCATCGAAGTGTGGGATGTGAGCCAACCGCTCCAACCCCAAAAAAGAGGTAAAGCCCAAGATTTGTTTGCCTATTTTTTCGGCGATGCTTTTATCCGTGATACCTACATCTACGTAGCGACTTCGCGTGCGGTTTACGTCATCGATGTAGCTGATGTCGACGCCCCTCGTCGTGTGAGTGAGGCAGAGTATGGATACGGTTATTATTGGGCTCAGGCCACCCAGGGAGACTGGATCTATTTGGCCGGTAATTATTCTATTCAGGTCATCGATATCAGTGATATCGTCCATCCGCAGCTTCGGCAAACCATCCAAGTACCGGGTGATAGCACTCTGGCGCTTTTTGCTCAGGGGCAAAGGCTCTATCGTTTGGCCGCCCAATACCGAACCTGGCGCTGGGAGGTTTACGATTTACAGACACCGCAGGAACCGGTCTTGCTCTCTAAACAGGTGATCGATGACAGCAACCTCACCTCACAGCTGTTGATGGATGAACGGGGATGGCTGTACATGGGCCTGGAAACGGGTTTGTCCGTGCTTTCTCTTGCCGAGCCCAACCAGCCACGTGTTGTAGGAGGCTATCGCTTTCCCTCACATCCTTCAGCCTTGTTACGTGGTCCCGCTACGCTCCTCTTTGTGGCAGAAAGTGGCATTTTTTATATCCTCGATGTGCAGAACAACCTCTTCCCGCAGGTTCTGAGCTGGACGGCAGGCACTGATCAATGGACTGATCTCGCCTTCAGCGACGACATCCTCTATGTTGCAACCCGAAAAAGTCCGGGCAGCGGTGGAAGCTGGCGTCCTCCCATTGTCAGTGCCTACGATGTTTCGACGCCGGCGCAGCCCCGCTTATTGCATCGCTGGGAAGATATGATCGATCCGACCTACGGTTTGGTGGCGGAGGCGGAGCGGGTGGTGGGGGTCAGTGCGGATCAAACCCACCTCTTGATTCTAGATGCAAAACAGCCCCAGGCCAACATGATTTTATACGACGGCAGCCTCGTCGACAGCGAATTACAGGTGCTGGCTCTACGCAATCACATTCTTTTCGTACGGGGAAAGAGTGCAGAGGGCAAGTGGCGTCTCGCCCGTTACGACATTAGCAATCCCAAACAGCCCCGACTTCTCGACACCACCCAACATCCCCAAAACTGGCAACCCCTCAATGTTCTTTTATACCGAAATGTAGGGTATGTACTGTACCAAGATAACAATAGTTGGAACAGCCCCCAAACTGTGCTGATATTACGTTTCAACAGCGATGGTTCATCTCAGGTTGTCGACGAATATCGTCCCTGGTTTGATGCCTCATCACCAGGTCGTCAGGGATTCATTTGGAACGATCGTTTGCTCTACAGTAACGGCTCTGTCGTGGCCCTCGCCGACATCTCTCAACCCGAGCATCCCCGCTACCTCAAACAATTGGCTATTCCCGGCGGCTTCATGGTCATGTACGGCCAGGTCGTTTTTGCCGGCTTAGGGAACAAACTCATTACCTGGGAGCTCCCTGCCGAAGGCAGCAGCATGGCACAAGATGCCCAGCAAGGAGGGATGGGCTTTGCTGTGGCGGCCTGGGGTGAAAGGGTATTGGTAGGGCGCGGTAATCGCCTTTTGCTTTATGATGCACATGATCCCAGCCACCCCCGTCTCCTGGGTTGGTCACCACCCCTGAAAGGACAGGTGTGGGATATCACCGTAGAGGATGATGTTGCCTATGTCGCCCTGGGACCCGCCGGTGTCCAGGCCGTCGATCTGAGTGATATTCAGCATCCGCGTCTTCTGGGCAGCTATCCTCTCGACTATTTCGCCTGGAGTGTGACCGTCAACGCTGATAGATTATTTTCTGCGGGGGCGATGCTCGATATCTCCGACCCCCGTCACATAAGACAATTGGCTCAGGTAAGTCCAGGCGCCTGGGATATGGCCCTGGCCGGCCACATCCTTGCTTCTGCTAAAAACCGGCTTTCGCTCAACGACATTAGCGATCCCAACGACATCGTTGAACACGGTAGTGCGAATCTCGTTACTGAAGCCGTAGCCGCTTCGGGACACCTCATCTATGCCGCCCAGGGTTTCGATGGTGTGGGCCTGTACAACGCCGATTACACGGGCGAACTCATCCCCATCAGGCGCATAGCATCTGACGGCTATGCCCTGAATGTGGCACGACAAGGGCAGAAGGTTTATGTGTTGCCCTGGACTGGCCCCCTGCAACGATTCACGCTCGCTAATCTGGCAGAATCACCCTCTTCGCGTCAGGTTCTTCCCCTTCCCGGCACCTCCTGGGGCCTGGCGACCAGTACCGACGCCGCTTATGTGACCTTGCCTGGGCGAGGACTCTTGATCGTGGATACGAGCGCGGAGGAGGCTCTGACCGAAGAGACGACCCTTCCTTTCACTGTGACCAAA
>JAADFV010000382.1 GCA_013152695.1 Chloroflexota bacterium
TTGGCCAGAGAGCATAATCTTCGACCACCATGTACGGCTCTCCGCTGGCCACCAGACGCCCGGCCATGCCCTCGCCCACCCGCAGCACCTGCCCCAGGATGCTGTCATTCTGGGAATAGTCGGCGACGACCTTCAATTCCCCGGTTAGCTCATTATAAGCATATATCCCACCGCTACGGGCCCTCAGCAAATCCACAGCCTTCGCCACGATTTCATTGAGGAGCGGCGCTTCTTCTGTGACCGCCCCTAGATCAAGCGCAGCTTTTCTCACTTTCTCCAACTCTTTAGCGTAAGCTTCCTTTTCAAAGAAAAGCCTGGCGTTGGCAATGGCGATGGCCACTTGGCTGGCGACGGCAGCCAAAATGTCTCGGTCCGTTTCATTGAATTGATTGGGCTCCTGACTTTGCACGGTAATGGCGCCGATGATTTTATCCCGGACGATCAGGGGCACCCCCAACCAGGATCGGGCCTCCCAGCCCTTTTGGTAAGGCTCCACAGGTGGTTTTTCTTTCTGAAAATCTTTGATAAGCAACGGTTTGCGGTGATTTATAATCCAATCGGTAAGGCCCTTCCCCGGCGTGAACAAGCGATCCCACGGTTCCTCTCGCCTGCCTTGAGTGAACCCCAGCTCGAATCGTAACACATTTTTCGCCTCCTCGAATAAGATGATGTCCATGTTAGAGGCGTCAAGGACTCGGGCGATCTGCCTGTGCACCTCTTCCAGCACCTGCTTGAATTCCAGCTGCGAGGTGGTGGCTTTGCCAATCTCGAGAAAGGTTTGCAACCATTGTTTCTCTTGCTTGATCTGACGATACTCAGCTGCATGTTGAATCAAAATGCCTAGCTCATCTAGATCGAAAGGTTTGCGAATATACCGGTATGCGCCCGCTCGCATGGCTTCCAAACCTTCCTCGAAGCCCCAACCCGTAAAAAGGATAAATTCCGTATCAGGACTGAGTTCACGAATAGCTTCCATAAGCTTAATGCCCAGACGCCGGGGCGAGTCCCCCGGTGCATATTCGATCATATCATCGATCAGCGCAACATCGATGGGCCGAGCGGCGTCTCGCACCGCTTCAAACGCTTCGACATAGGTTGCCGCCGAAATCACCTCATATTCAAACTTTCGACGCAGATGATCGGTCAGAGGATCGCGCATACTGGCCTCATCATCGACCAATAGTAAATACAATGCTTTCTCGCTCATGGCATTGGGTCCTTGGATTTGGATGACTTGACAACAGGCAATTCCACCAGAAAAGTTGTGCCGCCGGGGACAAAACTCGATTCCACCCGGAGCGCGCCTCCTAGAGATTCAACCAAGTTGCGGGCTATGAACAGGCCTAGACCTGTTCCGTCGGGTCGGGTGCTGAACCCCATTTGGAAAATGCGCTCCCAAAGCGTTCTGTGGATGCCCAAACCATTATCGGAAAAACGAACCTGTACGGGGCGGTCATGATTTTCGGGAGTGTGCCCGGTCTCAATGGTGATGACGCCACCTTGCATGGGTGACATCCCCAAATGTTGGATGCCGTTGAGCACAACGTTGTAAAACACCTGCTGCAGGGTGGCGGAGTCACCTGAGACGGGCGGCAATGGCTCCTCGGGATTGAAACGGAGCTCGACGCCATGTCTTTCCGCCGTCGGCTTCAATAGCCTGATGGTCTGACGCAGGGTGGTGTTGGCATCGGTGACGGGAAGACCATGAGGGCGAAAGAGATGCTGGAACAGCTCGACCGTGCTCTTCAAGTCGGAGGCAATCTGAGTCAGAGCGTTCAGCCTCCCTTTCATCTTTTGATATTGAGCAGTCCCGGCCAAATCAGGCCTCTTGCGGGCCAGCTCCTCACAATCATATTGCAATGAACTGATCTGGCCTCCCAAGCCCGTGATCTTATTGCCCACCTCATGGCTCAAGCCGGCAGCCAGCTGTCCACTGATAAGCAGGGCGTTCAACTTACGCATGTCACGCATTAGCAAGTCGAATTCCAGAACGGCCGTCAAAATATACGCTGTCGCCACCACACTTTTCAAGTGGCTGGGGGAAAAAGCGTCAGGCGCTCGATCGAACAGGAACACAGCATATTGTATTTCTCCTCTCACCGCGATAGGGACGCCAATACAAGATTCGAAAGGAAGCAATTTGAGTAAATTGCCGAATTTCTCCTTTGAGCTTGCATGACCATCAAAAACAATACTATTTTCCAAAATGACATCCTTAACCGGACTCTGCGCCAGTACGTATATCGCTTGCTGATTAATGTCGCTCTGACCCACTCGGGCGGAGATGGAAAAGGTGCGGGCCGTGATATCCATATGGAACAGAAACACCGCATCGGCCTTTGTCTCCCGTTGCAGTCGCCTCAAATTGCGCTCAATGCGTTTTTCCAAAGTTCGCCCTTGCAGTAGGGGCGCTGGATAGAGTATGGAGGCGTCATTGTCTTCGCTCGAGACCGATTTTCCATTTCTCGCCCGCCACATCTCCAAGGGTTCCCCGGAACCTACGCGGTAAAGAAACTCTTCGATGTCGGCCATATCGAAAGGCTTGGGAAAGACCTCGTGTACGCCTAAAGACTCGATTTCTTGCGCGCGTTGCTCCAACACTTGGGGAAGGCTCATAACGGTGAAAATCATATCCTTTTGCTTTGCCTTCAATTGCGCAATGAATCCCAGGCCGTCTTCCCCACGACTCAAATTGATGTCCACGAACAGTACACCATATTCTCGCCGTTCCAATGCCTCCATAGCCTCTTGCACCGACGTCACCCCTGTGGCCACATATCCTTTCTTTCTCAGCAACTCTGCATAAGGTGCGGCAATGTCTCCATGATCGTCGATAAACAAAATCGCTTCGGATAATGGGGCCGTTTTTTCTCTCCGGAGACGCGGATCAATTTCGTTATTCTCTCGGGGCCTTTCTTCTGATTCGGCTGAAAACATTATGGCGCTCCATAATTCCTCCGCCTTGACCAATTGGTGTAACCTTTCCTGGATGCTCAACTCGACCCGACGCTTGTCGGGAACGAGATATGTGATCACCGCCTCAATGTTATCT
>JAADFV010000383.1 GCA_013152695.1 Chloroflexota bacterium
ATGATAAGGGTTATGTTTAGAACAAGTGGCATTTCAATCTTGTGCATTATCTGAGTTGATTATGTGCTTTATTTGTTCGACCATCAAGTCCAACAAAACACCAGTTTGAATGGCTTGTAAAGGCTGTACGGAAATCTACCAGGCAGTGTCAGCATGCATATCGTGGTTTCCCAACTCTTATCTTGAAACGTCTGGACCAAGTGCGTCGCACCTGCCGAGGTGCGACGCACTTTAATCAGCGAAATTACAATGCACCGCCAACTAAAAGGATACAGTCTCCTTGATTTTCGTTCAAATTGCCTCTTGTCGCGATTTAAGATATGATGATGCCATGTTATTGGTTCATCAAGCTTATATTTTGCCTCGCATCTGGTTGATCGCCGTCTTACTCGTGTTACTGGTGCTAGGGGTAGGATGCAGTCGCAAAACCACAAACCCTCCCACGCTTCCGCAAAAAATAGCCGTTCCGACGAAAGTGGAAGGTGATGATCGCCGCCAGGAAACCATTCCGACCAAGGCAGAGAGGGGGCTCTTCCTGCCCCTACAACAGAATCTTGTGCTCATACAAGCAACACCCCGCGCCCTCTCCTCGACCCCGACAATCACCCCTGCTCCCCCCACGGCAACGCCCTTCCCACCGGGGCCGGCCAGCAAACTTGGTGTGTTCGTAGGACGCAACGATCCACAACTCTTCACCTTACTGCAGACGGGCAACCTGGCAGTAGTAAAAACCTTGGAATACGATCCCAACTTCGTCACCGAAATCAAGGAGAATGAACCATATGTTTTTCTCGTCGCTCGTTACACACCACTTCCCCAGCCCGATTTCAGCATAACGGATCCTATTGCGGCCGCGCGCGCCTTTTCCGAGTTGATCCTGCCCATTGCCACGGAACCACGCCGGCTGGCAGCCATCGATTGCTGGGAGGCCTACAACGAACCGCAGGTGACGGATGAGGCGCAAATGGCTAGCTTGGCTGCTTTCGAAGCAGAACGAGTGCGGTTACTGGCCAAGGCAGGTGTCAAATCCTGCATCGGAAATTTCGGGGTAGGCCAACCATCTCTGGAGTTATGGCCTGCCTTTTATCCTGCGCTCGAGGCCGCCAAGACGTATGGGGGTTATCTCGCCTTACACGAATACTCTGCGCCCTATCTCTGGTTCGGCAGCGGCACCTCCCAAAATCAGCCCGGAGCTGATGAGGGCGATGAAGGCTGGCTAACGTTGCGGTACCGCAAGGTGTACCGCGATTATCTGCAACCGGCCGACCTGGCTATCCCTCTGGTCATCACCGAGGCTGGCATCGATGGCCTGGTAGGGAATCGACCCGGCCCTCAAGCTGCGCGCGGTTGGCAAGATTTTGCCGATTACTGGCAGGAGCAAGGCGCCGTCGACACATCAGTTTTCGGTTTCTACCTGGAGCAATTGGCCTGGTATGACGCGCAACTGGCGCAAGATGACTATGTCATCGGTGCGGCTATCTTTGCTCTGGCAGCACCACAGGGCTGGCCTAGCTATGAAATCGGTGGCGACTGGTTGGCTATTTTCGAGCAATATCTTTCGGTACATCCACCGAGATGATAGCTAGATAAGCTTGCGTTCACTTTCGAATACAGGCCGATTCTCCAGAATCCGGCGAGGCGAAAAAACCGATAAGTCGAGGAACGGCGTCTGGCCCAGAATCAGCTCGGCGAGATAACGGCCCACGGCAAAGCATTGCTGAAAGCCATGTCCCGAAAAGCCGTTGGCGAGATACAACCCTTTGCACTCCGGCCACTCCCCGAGGATGGCATTACCGTCGAAAGTATTGACGGCGTAGAGTCCGGCCCAGCCGCCGGTCACTTTGAGTCGATCGAAAATGGGTATGAACTCGAACAGTTCCGGCCACAGTCGTTCCACGAATAGCTGGCGGTCCCACTGAAAATCGATGCCAACAGGATCATCGGGCAGGGATTTTCCACACATGAAGCGCCCTCCATGCTCCTGGATAAGATAAAGGCCAGAGGGTAGAAAAAGGCTGGGAAGGAATCCTTCAGGCTGGAGGGGGGTCTCGATGAGGAAGACCTGTCGGCGTACAGGCTGTACAGGCAAATCTACACCCACGGTCTGTGCCAGGCGTGCGGCCCAGGCGCCGGCCGTGTTCACCACGACTCCTGCCGCCAACTCCTCCCCCGACGCCAGCCTCACCCCGGTCATTCGTCCATCTTTCGCCAGCAACGAGGCTACTTCGGCCACGATAAAGTGCGCCCCCAGGGCTACGGCCTTTTTCTTATACGCCATCAGCACCGCCCAGGGGTCCAGAGAGCCATCACGCCGCCCCAACGTTCCGCCCACAATATCCGCAGGGGGCTCACAGCCCGGAAAGTGAGTACCGATTTCTTCCGGCGTCACCCAGACTACATCGCCACCCAAACTTTGCTGCAAGGCCAGTCCCCGCCGTGCTTCTTCCTCCCCCGACGTATCGATCAAGAAAAGATTACCTTGCTGGCGAGCCATAACCTCGGGCTGGTTGTCTCCCACAGCCATCTCTTCGCTAAAGTGTTCCAGTACCTTCAGACCATACAGTGACATCTGAATATTCTCTTTGATGTTGAACTGCACGCGAAGATTGCCATCAGAGAGAATCGTGGAGGACTTCTCATAGCTGGGGTCTTTTTCGACAATGGCGACTTTGAGTTGGGGATCTGCTTTCAGCAAGTGATAGGCTGTGGCACAACCCATGACGCCGCCACCTACCAAAATGACATCATAATACTTTGTGGTCATGGTGGATAATTATCCTTGCATTTTTGCGGAGTATTGAGGCCGAATTGTATCAAAATAGATATCATGAGCGACTGCACGCTAACATGGACGCAATAGGATGCGGACAGCGCTGATGCAAGCAGATTTTCGCAGATTTATATCTTTCTGTTCAACGTCATCCTGACGATCAGCGGCATCAGCGTTCTCTTTTCGAAACAGATGAACTGTGCGCAAAGCGCACGCCTATTATGATGAAAATAATCTGCGCACAGACCATCCGTAACCCGGAAAACCTGTAAACCGGAAA
>JAADFV010000384.1 GCA_013152695.1 Chloroflexota bacterium
GCTCAGTCCAGCCTTTGAGCCAACTCGAACACCATCGGCAGCAGCAGTACGGCGGTCCCAGGTGAGGCCGATGTTACGCACGCCCAGACGATGGAAGATACGGAGCAAAGAGAGGGAGCCGGCCAGTGCCTCGCTACCTTCCAAACCGAGAATAGCGCCAATAGGGCCGTCACTCGTCAACGATGCCAAATCAGCAGCCGTGCGCACAAGCAGGAATTGGCCGGGGGCTCTTTCCATCCAGTCATAAAGCACTTGTATGCGTTCGAGAACGGCGCTTGTGGCACAGGCATTGAGCCGTGTCCGGCCGGGAAAGCAGGCGAATACCTGGCAATTGATGCCGGCAGCCCGCAAGCGCGGAAGATCGAGATGGCCCGTGCTGCCCCATTGAAGCAGATCACGGTATTGGGGGCCTGGTGTGCCCGCCATCAAAGTATCGCAATGGGCGTCGAAGACAAAGCTGTGTTGATGTAAATTTGACATGAACTGTTGTTAGGAAGAAAGAAGTATGGTGTCGGTGAAGGACACTGCATCAGTATAACACATAACTAAGTTAATTTGACGCTACAAATTCATTTATGGTATCCTTGTGAATCGAACGCATGCTTATGCCCCGTTCTTTTTACGTAGCGGGGTTATTTTCTGCCAGCGCCGGTTGTCGGGAGAGACAACAAGACGCTACCACTGCAATTTTACGAAGAGAGGCTCCCCATAGCCAAGAGAAGAAGCTCAGCAAAACCGTCTCGCAGACAGCCAAAAGTTCGGATCAATGAGCGCATCCGTGCTCCCGAAGTGCGCGTCATCGACAACGATGGCAAACAACTTGGCATCATGAAGCCATCTGCAGCGTTGCAGCTGGCAGAAGAACAAAACCTAGACCTGGTCGAAGTTGCCCCCAATGCCAAACCGCCCGTATGCCGTTTGATGGATTTTGGCAAATATCAGTACGAGCAGGCCAAACGCGACAGGCAAGCCCGTAAGGCACAGAAACAGGTCGAGGTCAAAGAAGTCCGGCTGCGCCCAAAAACTGGCGAGCACGATACGGAAGTGCGACTGCGCCAAGCGCGTAAATTTCTCGAAAGCGGCGCTAAAGTCAAAGTACGTGTCCGCTTCCGGGGGCGAGAAATTCGCCATCCCGAAGTCGCGATCGAGATACTCGAGGAATTTGCAGAACGTCTGGCAGACGTCGGCGAAGTTGAAATCAAACCTAACCTTGAGGGTCGCAGCTTGCTGATGATCCTGGCTCCCACCCGCGCTAAGTAATTCGGGGAGACGATTCAAAGTATTTCAGCACCATCATCCCAGTAAAAATCAGAAGTAGGGTGCTGCTCGTTCGAGGAGCACCTATTTCATGTGAGGAGAACTTATATCATGCCAAAAATCAAAACATACAAGGGCGCATCCAAACGGTTCACCCTTTCTGCCAATGGTAAACTTAGGCGTCTTAAGCAAGGTAAGGGCCACTTCCGCCGCCGCACTCCCAAACGAAGCAAACGCCTATTCGATAAGCTGCTAACTGATTCCGAAAGTAGCCATCGCAAGCAGCTACAAAAACTGGCTCCCTATCTGAAGAAAAATCGTTAAGAGGATATCGAGGTAATACGACATGACACGCGTCAAAAGGGGCGTTACCGCTCGCGCCCGACATAAGAAAATTCTGAAGATGACCAAAGGGCACTACGGCGCCCGCCATCGCTTGTATAAAACAGCCAATGAATCGATGATTCATGCCTTACTCTACGCTTATCGTGATCGGCGTCGACGCAAACGTGATTTTCGTCGCCTCTGGATTACCCGCATCAACGCGGCCAGCCGCCAGCACGACCTGAGCTACAGCCGCTTCATGCACGGTCTTAAACAGGCCAATGTTAAGCTAGATCGCAAGATCCTGGCCGACCTGGCTGTGAGTGACGCCCAGGCTTTCAGTGCCGTGGTAGACGTCGCCAAGAATGCCATTAGCTAAGGATGCCTTCGCTCCTCATTTCGAGCCCAGCTAATCCTCGCTATCGTCTTGCGCGCTCCCTCCTACGCCGCAAGGGGCGACAACAACACGCTCAACTTCTTCTAGAAGGTGTGCGTCTTATCCAGGACAGTATAAGCGCCGGTTTTCCTCCGGCGCTTTTTTTCTATACACCTCAGGCAGGCGAACAGGTACAAATGCTGGCACAGCAGGTGCGCCAGGAGGGTGGACAGACCTTTTATTTGACGCCCGAGCTGATGGCCACCCTGACAGCGACCGTCACGCCGCAACAAGTGGTGGCAGTGGCACCCTGGCCTCAACTGGAACTGGGCGGGCAGGGGCTGCATCTCCTCATAGATGGCATGCGGGATCCGGGTAATCTGGGGACATTGCTGCGCTCCGCCGCGGCCGCGGGTGTGGATGGCGTACATATTCTGCCGGGGGTGACGGACCCGTGGGCACCGAAAGTGCTGCGCGCGGGCATGGGCGCACATTTTCGCGTCGCCATTCGCCAAATTCCTTCGCCAGCGACTTTGAAAGACCTCGATCCCACACTGAAATGGTATCGAGCAGATGCTCACGCCCCCTTGACATACACTGCTGTCGACTGGACGGAGCCCGGGGTGCTGGTGGTGGGTGGGGAAGCAGCCGGTCCCGTCCTCACGGCGCAACAGCCCGATATCATAGCTATCGCCATTCCCATGGCCAATCATGTGGAATCACTGAACGCAGCCGTGGCCGCCAGTATCATCCTTTTCGAAGCTGTACGCCAACGGCAGCTGCCGCTTTCGTGATGAAGTAAGCCCCTACAGTGATAGCACATGGTCGACACCAAGTGTTGTGCTCTCGGCGATCTCGCGTTTGGGGCTACCAGAGACGTTGAAGGGCATCTCATTGGCACATATACCGCTAAACCCTTCGCTTCACTCAGGGTGATACATTTGAGGATTTTGTCTAGCAAGATTTCGATATTTGTCTTTTAGACAATGATTAAAGGGCATGCTTGCTCCTCATGCGCCAGATCGGCTATGATTAGACCATGATAAGCACTGCCTACGCTTACGACCCTATCGAACAGAAACACAGCTTT
>JAADFV010000385.1 GCA_013152695.1 Chloroflexota bacterium
TCCCGATTTGCGGGGAAATGGCTGCTGCTGCACCTACCTGCCCTGCCAATGGCAAAGTGCCCCCTGAAGTGAGTGATAGTTTGAAAAAAGACGCGCCAAAGGCTGCTTTTCCTCGGCCTTTGGCGCGTCGTCTAAGGATTTTTGGGTAGCTTGTCCTCTGGTGCGATGAAAGGGTGAGGAGGATGACGGGGGTCAGGTATTGCTACGCATCCAGAGGTGTTGTTGCGTCTCGAAATACCAATTAGGGGCGCTTAGGTAGAGTTCGTGCCTATTCCAGCCAGCCTGCAGCCTCGCCCGGAGCTGCTCCCAGGAAGGGACGCTGCTTAAGCTGTCAGCAGCTTCGACATTACAGGCTCCCACCGCGGTTGCCGTAATCAGGGCCTCGGCCGGTGACATGTCTCGCAATAAAGCTGCTAGAAATCCGGCAATGGTGGCATCACCGGCGCCGGTCGAACCGACCACATCGACCTGAAATGCCGGTGCCCAAAGCTCCTGCTCAGCCCAGAGCGCTGGCTGGGACGGTTGGGCCCGCCCCATGGCCGCGATAGCGGCTTCCTTTGCTGTGCGCACATACATACCCCGATGTCCCAGTTTGATACCGGCAATCTTCACGCCCAAATGCAACAGCTCCCCGCTCAGGTCACTCAAAAGTTCGGGCGTGACCAAAGACAGCATGTCTCCGGCACCTACCTGAGCCCGCATTTCCTCGTACAGCGGACGTCGCAGCATGAAAAGGATTTCGGCAATGCTGGGGAGGAAAATGTCGACGTGGTGAAGGGTACGGCGGAGAATGTCGGGCCAGGGGGCCTGCCCGGTGGCCGAGGTAGGGTCTGGTAAGGTCATATCCAGGGACGTGGTGACCCCCAACGACTGTACCCGCGCGAACATCTTCACCAGCTCCTCTCCCTCATTCGCCACCATCGCTTTCATGAGAGGAGGGTAGCCGAAATGAAAGAGTCTGCTGCGGGCAACCACCTCATAAGGAATATCAGCAGCAATAAAGGTGTCGTTGGGGCCCGGATAGTGTAAGAAGATGCGGTCGACGGTGGGGGAACCGAGGACGATGGTGTAAGACGACGTAGCACCCTCGGCAACGATCATATTTTCAATTAAAGAAGGCTCGATACGACGGATGAATTCCTGGATGATCATACCGAAGGGATCATCCCCGATTTTGCCCATCAGGCGCGTGGCCATGCCCAGCTTATGCAAGGCGATGCCGGTGTTCGAGGTCGATCCTCCTGTACCAAAGGTCGCCGGTCCAATTTCCAACAAGTGACCGGGCAGCAACAATTCTCGAAAATCATCCTGGGCACTTTCCGACAAGTCGGGGAAGATATCCAGACAGAGATGCCCGGCTGTAACGACGTCGATGGGTGTCTTCATAGAATTTCCGCCTTTTGCCTGGTGGCTGAATGGTTACAAATGTCAGGGTCGGGGATGAGAACAGTGGCAGGATGGAAGAATGGTAAAATGGAATGGGGAAAAAGGCAAGGAGCGGTTCTTACCTGCAATCAGAATAGCAATGAACAATCTGGCACGCTTCGTCGTGGCCGGACAGTTTTTCTTGCGCAAACAGAGATACAATTTTCTTTCGATTTCTTTCGAATACCGTTGACGATGACATATTTCTATGCTAAAATGGTCTCCAGTGTTCGTCTTTTTGTCTTGCTCGATGCCATTTCAGGCAGATGTGAGACAACCGCCACCGCGAAGGTAAAAAGAGCATGAGCCTACAACATAAGGTAGCTATCGTCACCGGTAGTGCCCGTGGTATCGGACGAGCGATTGCTTTAAGGTTTGCACGGGAAGGGGCACGCGTGGCCGTCGTCGATCTCCGAGAAGCGGAGGGGGAGGAGACTGTGCGGGCCATTGCTAGGGGTGGGGGCGAAGCCATGTTCGTTCGCTGCGATGTGTCAGACAGCCAACAGGTCGATGACATGGTGGCAGCAGTGCTACGTCGTTGGCAGACCATCGATATCCTGGTCAATGATGCCGGTATTTGTCCTTTCGAGGAGTTTCTGGATATGCCCGAATCGTTGTGGGATCAGGTGTTGGATGTCAATCTCAAGGGCTATTTTCTGGTATCACAGGCCGTTGCCAGGGTGATGGTCGAGCAAGGAGTCAGAGGACGGATTATTGCCGTAAGTTCTATTTCTGCCTATTTCGGCGGCAGTCACCAGGCCCATTACTGCGCATCCAAAGCAGGCATCAACCTCCTCATCAAGTCGATGGCCATCTCTCTTGGCCCTTATGGCATTACCTGCAACGCCGTTCTGCCTGGCACTGTCGAAACCGATATCAACCGTGATGTTTTGGCCGATCCTGCCGTACGCGATTATTGGGCCAAGCGGGCGCCTTTAGGGCGCTTGGGCCGGCCGGAAGACATCGCCGGACCGGTGCTCTTTTTTGCCAGTGATGACGCTGCCTGGTGCACTGGCAGTATGCTCGTCGTTGACGGTGGAACCTCGGTCAATTTGCAATAAAATCGGGGACGATCGCTGGCAACGACATGTGATCATCCCCTCTTTGCCTACTCGGAGGCGCCATGACAACCTATAGCATTAAGGCAATCAAGTTTGGCGAGCAAACTGTGCCCGGCCCCCAGATGTTTTTCATGTCGCGTTGGCAGGAATGGATGGAGGTAGATTTCTACTTTTTCATACTGCGAGGGGATGATGGCACGATTATTCTCATTGATACGGGCATCAGAGACGTGGATGAGATTCAGCCATTGGTGGTAGCGGGTGTGGGGGAACGTGGGCGTTTTCGCATGGATATGAGCACACAGAACATTCCCCTGCTTTTGCAGCAGGAGGGAATCTCGCCGGCGGATGTCGATTATGTACTTTTGACACATCTCCACTATGACCACAGCTCCAATGTGTCACTTTTTCCTAAAGCTAAATTCCTGGTCTCAAGGCGTGGTTGGCATTTCATTTTAGATCCCTCCCACCCTGCCCTGGCCCCTGACATCCTTTTTCCCCGTGACATCATCGCCTATTTAGCCGGTGAGGCCCATGACCGGCTCATTCTTGTCGACGAC
>JAADFV010000386.1 GCA_013152695.1 Chloroflexota bacterium
CTCGCCGGCGTGAGGAGGGAGACAGAAGACGGAAGAGTGCTTTGAAGGGGTATTTGTAGGGGTGAAGAAGTCCGTGGCAGGCCCGGTTTACAGGCCTTCTGGTTTACCGGTTTACCTCACTCCCTCTCTTTCCTTCTTGATTCTGGCTTGTCCAGGTTAGGGTGACAGCGGATAAAAATCCGGATCGACCTTGGTATTTCTGCATAAATTTGGGAATTGGCCTCCTTTGGTGGTATAATTGCATCGTATCCAAGTAGACAATACCTAATCAGGTCTGTCTTATCATCTTTGCTAGAACATGCGTCTAGGTATTCCAGCGGTGTTCTGGCGCCCATAAAAGGAGAGTTCCTAAGTGTCTCTAAGCACCGCCCAAAAGCAGGCGATTATAGAGGAATACCACCTACACCCGCAAGACACCGGCTCACCCGAAGTGCAGGTGGCACTGCTAACCATTCGTATCAACCAGCTCATCGATCATCTCAAGACTCACAAGCATGATGAGCATTCGCGCCGAGGTTTGCTAAAATTGGTCGGACAAAGGCGCCGGCATTTAGCATATCTCAAACGCAAAGACGTTCAGCGCTATCAAGAGCTTATCCAGCGACTTGGCTTGCGAAAGTAGTTGCGCATAAGTTAAATGAAGCGAGTAGGCAGAGACAACTGTCGTGCCTGCTCGCTTCTTCTTAAAATCACATAATCTATTTTTTTCACGTTACCTTACGTATCATCACCCCGCACGGGCAGGGAACAGGAATTGGGAAATGCGCCGCATCCAGAATTGGCCGGATGCGACTCATCCCCCAGTCCCTGACCTTGCCGGAGGAATAGTGAGTTATTCGCGCGCATGACGCGCTGATCGGTGTTGAGCGTAGGGTGCTCTCAATGAGGTTCTATATGAGTTACCATCAAAAATATCACTTTGAAACCACCGTGGGGGATAAAACCATCGCGGTGGAAACCGGCAGTCTTGCCAAATTGGCCGGTGGCGCCGTCACCATTACCCTTGGTGGCGCCGTAATTTTGGCCACAGCCACGGCTTCGAAAACGCCGCGGGAAGGCATCGACTTCTTCCCCCTCAGCGTCGACTTCGAGGAACGGCTATATGCCGCTGGTCGCATCCCGGGAAGCTTCTTCCGCCGTGAAGGCCGCCCCACAACACAAGCCATCCTCACGGCACGACTGGTGGATCGTCCCCTCCGCCCTCTTTTCCCCAAGGGATTTCGTAATGACGTCCAGATCATCTGTACGGCCCTCAGCGCCGATGAAGAGAATCCCCTCGATGTTCTGGCAATCAATGCCGCTTCAGCTGCTTTGACTATCTCCAATGTGCCTTGGGATGGGCCCGTGGGAGCCGTACGGGTGGGCTATATCGAAGATCGCTTCGTGATCAATCCCACCTTTGCTGAAATCGAAAACAGCCTTCTCGATCTGCGTCTGGCGGGCACGGCCGAGGGCATCCTCATGGTCGAAGCCGGCTCCAACGAGCTGCCCGAAAACATTATTCTCGAAGCGTTGCGCATCGGCCATGAAGCCATGCAACCCATCATCGAGTTACAACAACAAATGCGCGCCGAACTGGGCAAACCCAAGATGACTTTTCCTGTCGTCAAGCCTTCCGAAACTGCGGTTGAAGCAGTCAAGGCTTTTGCCACAGCTCGTATCGAAGAAATCGTCGCCGCCGGTATGGGTAAAGAAGCCCAGGGGCTGGCTCTCGACAGCATTCGTTCCGAGATGTTAGAGGCATTGTCAGAAAAGTATGAAAGTTGGGAATTAAACTCTGCTTTTGAAGATTTGCTCAAGGACAAAGTTCGGAAAAGCATCCTCGATCGTGGTGTCCGCCCCGATGGCCGTGATCCTCAAACGATTCGTCCCATTTCCTGTGCTGTTGGCATTCTCCCCCGCACTCACGGTACAGGACTTTTTACTCGAGGAGAAACCCAGGTATTGACTATCGCGACTCTGGGTACGCCTCGCGAAGCGCAAACTTTGGACAATCTTTCCCCCGAGGATACCAAGCGCTACATCCACCATTACAACTTCCCACCCTTCTCTACGGGCGAAACCTGGCCCATGCGCGGTCCCAAACGCCGCGAAATCGGCCACGGTGCCCTTGCCGAGCGTGCCTTGGAACCGGTTATCCCGCCGCAAAGCGAATTCCCTTACACGCTGCGTCTGGTTTCCGAAGCCCTTGCTTCTAACGGTTCCACCTCGATGGCATCGGTCTGCGGTAGCACCCTCGCCCTCATGGATGCCGGCGTACCTATTTCTGCCCCAGTGGCAGGTATTGCCATGGGTCTGATCAGCGAAGGTGATGTCACGCAACCCGATAGCCGCTACGTCGTTCTTTCCGACATCCAAGGCATGGAAGATCATCTTGGCGATATGGATTTCAAGGTCGCAGGAACGGCTGCCGGCATCACTGCTCTGCAGATGGATATCAAGATCAAAGGTCTCAGTTATGAACTGCTGTCCAACGCTTTGGAACAAGCGCGTACCGGCCGCCTTTTCATTCTCGACAAAATGATCGAGGTGATGCCTGATGCGCGAGAACGCCTGTCGCAATATGCTCCCCGCATTCTCACCCTGCACATCGATCCCGAAAAGATCGGTAAAGTGATTGGACCTGGCGGCAAGACCATCCGCAAACTGCAAACCGACTACGATGTGAAGATCGACATCGAAGAAGATGGCACGGTTTATGTGGCGGGTGGCATCTCAGCCGAAAAAGCACGGACAGAGATTGAGCAGATGACGCAAGATGCCAAAATCGGGCAGATCTACACCGGTCGTGTGACCCGCATCGAACCTTACGGCGCCTTTGTCGAAATTCTCCCCGGCATCGACGGCATGGTACACATCTCGCAACTGGCCGATTATCGTGTTGCCAGCGTCGAAGATGTAGTCAGGCTGGGTGATGAAATCATGGTCATGGTTATCGATATTGACCAAGATTCGGGTAAGATTCGTCTTAGCCGTCAGGCTGTGCTCGAGAATTGGACCCCCGAAGAGGCTGCTGCTCGTGACCGGCGTGGGTCAGGCGGTAGCCGCCGAGGAGGCCGTGATAGTCGCGGACGTGGTTCCTCGCGTGGTGGTCCTCGCTCTTCTCGCCGCTAATTCTATTTTCATCCTTATGGGCGTGCAACCGCTCATGGCATTTGCTTCGAAAAAACGCGGCCGTATCTCTTCTCAAGATGCGGCCGCGCTCCCTTTAGGCACGGGTGAGTGATTGTTACAACTTCCTGGCTCCTCTGCCGGCACTGATACGCCCATTGATGTAGAATCCCCCGACCTAAGCCCTAATTCTCGCCGCGGTTCCGGGGATCGGCGCAGAAAATGGGTAATCGAGTTGCTTCGCACCTTCCTGCCGGTACTTCTTCTTGTTTTTCTTATTCAGACATTTCTCGCTCAGGCTACGCGCGTCGAAAGCCTGAGTATGGAGCCCACTCTATTCGAAGATCAACGCCTGATTATCGAAAAAATTACCTTTGATTTTCGCACGCCGCAGCGTGGCGATATCATCGTCTTTCATCCCCCCGAAGGAGGAAAGATTCCTCTGATCAAACGCGTCATAGGCTTACCCGGTGAAACTATCGCTATCCATGAGGGCCGCGTCTTCATCGATGGTCAGGCACTTTCTGAGCCCTACCTTCGTACCCTTACCCACGGGCGCTATCCTCCTACCCCTATACCGGCCGAGAGCTATTTTGTGATGGGGGACAACCGTGATCACTCCCATGATTCACGTTCCTTTGGCGCCATTCCCAAAACAAGCATCATCGGCAAAGCCTGGCTACGCTATTGGCCTCTCCAGCAAGTCCGTCTGTTTTGACCTAAAACAGGAACTTGGGTACCATGTCTGTTATGAACGAAGAGAATTATCCGTCTTCCCCGACAACTTCATCCCGACGTCCGCATCGCACCTTACCTCCCGACGCTCGCATTATCCCTCTCGAAAAACAACCGCAGCGCTATCCCCTGGCCCAACCGTTGTCTACACCAGCACGGCCCCTTACCCCTCCCCTTCCCGGAGCTGGCGGCAGTGTTATTGGCCGGTTTATGGGTGAATTGATAGGGACTATTTTGCCGGCAGTGCTGATCGCCTTGCTTATTCATCTGTTTCTGGCCCAGGCGACACGTGTCGAAGGCTACAGCATGGAGCCCACCCTCTATGGTCATCAACGCTTGATTATCGAAAAGGTCTCTTACCATTTTCATCCCCCTCGCCGGGGTGATATCGTCGTCATTCATGTCGATGGTTTTGGTAAGGAGATGCTTATCAAACGTGTCATCGGCCTCCCCGGAGAACGGGTCGAAGTAAAAGATGGAAAGGTATTCATCAATGGCCAGGTCCTTGATGAACCCTACCTGGACAAGGCCATGCGCGGACAATATCCGCCCACGGTTGTGCCGGAGGGCTATATTTTTGTCATGGGAGACAACCGCAATAATTCCAATGACTCGCGCTCTTTTGGCCCCGTCTCCTTGGATGATATTGCCGGCCGCGCCTGGCTACGGTATTGGCCGATATCTGATTTTGGCCTCGTGCACTGATCCCTCGGCGCCATCAATTTCACACAAGCACAAGGTACGCCAGGTTTTTAAAAGATAGCCTTTTTCTGAACCATTGGTGTATTTTCCTGCGGTTATTCTCATAGGCGATCGTTTTTGTCGATGTCAAGCCCTTGACATCTGATTTTGGCCGAGCTCTGATCTTATGAATACACGCTGGTCTGCCACAACCAAATGGATGGTGATCGTATTCAGTGTGGTGGCGGGGATCTGGCTGTTATTCAGTTTCAATCAGGCCATTCCCCCCACACTGATTGCTCTGATCCTTGCTTATTTGCTCAACCCGCCCACAAACTGGCTTTGCCGGCATGTGGGCTGGCCGCGCGGGTTGGCTGTGATTGTGGTTCTGTTGATGACGGTGTTGGCCCTGGCCTTGGCACCGCTCATCATTACTCCCAGCATCATGTCCATTGTCAACAATATCAATCTGGATGTGACAAGCCTGCTTCCATTTTTAGAGAAGCTGGGAACGCAAACGCTGAGTATCGGGCCACTGACCGTCAGTTTTACCGATATCAGCCAGCAAGCACAACAACAATTTCAGTCCTTGCTGACACCCATGGCCTCGGGTGCTCTGCAACTGGTCTCCGGTGTGGCAATCAGCCTTTATTGGGGCCTGTATGTTGTCGTTCTCGTATTTTGGCTGCTCAAAGATAGCTATCGCCTGGAAGGATGGCTGTTCGCCCACATTCCCCCCGCCTATCGCCAGGAAATTGGGCAACTCTTGCAGGAGCTAGGCGGTATTTGGGGTAGCTTTTTCAGAGGAGAAATTATGTTGGGGGTGGTGGTAGGAACCATGGTGGGAATTAGTATGTGGATTTTGGGGCTTCCTAATGTTTTGCTTTTGGCCCTGTTTTCGGGCCTGATGGAATTTGTACCCACGGTGGGGCCCCTTTTAGCTTGGGTTTTTGGGGTGTTGGTGGCTTTGGCCCTTGGCTCATCCTGGTTGCCTGTCAACCACTGGATATTGGCTCTAATCGTGGCCATCGTCTACATCGTTATTTTTCAAATCGAGCAGATTTATCTTTTGCCGCGCATTGTCGGGCGACGTGTTCGTCTGCATCCGGCAGTGGTTTTTATGGGGACAATGGTGGGCGCCAGCCAGATCGGTCTGTTAGGTGTTCTGATTGCTGCTCCTGCCATGGCTTCCGTACGTTTGTTTGGTGGCTATGCTTATCGCAAGCTATTGGATATGGAGCCTTTTGCCGAAAGGAATGAAGTTGATACGACCGCTCTGGAGTGGCGGGGGATGATCCGGGGGCAGGCTATTACTGCCGTTTTGTTCGACCTGGATGGTACGCTCATCGATACTGATGATCATTTGCTGAAGCGATGGGCTAAAAGGATGGGCCCATTGCAACGACTCTTTCCCGAGCAGGACCCCACACCCTTTTTGCGGCATTGGTTAATGTTGGCGGAAGGGCCGATCAATTGGCTCATCACCCAGCTAGATCGACTCAATTTGGATGATGAAACAAGACGGGTGAACCGCTGGCTACGCAGTATTTTGGGTCTTAAATCCCCGCAAGATATGACGCTGATCCCCGGAGTTGCCGATATGTTGGCGCAGTTGCAGCCCTCCTATCGCCTGGCTCTGGTGACCACGCGAGGTCGGGCTTCAACCGAGCATTTTTTGCAAACGACCGGCATTGCCGACTATTTTGACGTCGTGATTACGGCCGACGATGTTCGACGCCTCAAGCCCCACCCCGAGCCTCTTCTCATGGCAGCAGAGAAGCTGGGAGTGGAGCCTGAGCAGTGTGTCATGGTCGGCGATACCACCGTCGACATTTCCGCTGCCCGCTCCGCGGGTGCGCGGGTGGTGGGGGTGTTGTGCGGCTTTGGAACCAAGCGTGATCTCGAAGCTGCCGATCTGGTGCTGGCAAGTACGACCGACCTAACCCTATGGCTTTAGGTCATTGGGTGTCGCCCCTAGCCAAACGTTGTCGATAAGCCGCGCCTTTCCCGCAAAGGGGACGGCCAGCGAGGCCAAGGCCGGCGCTTCGATATTACCTTCGATTTCCTCGAGGGTTTCTAGATCCGCAATACTGACATATTCGGGTTGAGCCAGAGGTTCTGTGGCAAGAGTATCACGAATGAGGGAGCGGAGTACCTCGGCATCACGTTCTCCCGCCTCATAGGCCTTGTGAGCGGCGGAGAGTGCCTGGTAGAGGATAGCTGCACGCTGCCGTTCATCTGCAGAAAGATAGCTGTTACGGGAGCTCATAGCGAGGCCGTGGGCTTCACGCACAGTGGGACAAATAATGAGCTCGAGATCGAAATTGAGATCGGCGACAAGGCGACGCAAAATCAGGGCCTGCTGCGCGTCTTTCTGGCCAAAGTAGGCTCGGCTGGGCCTGGTGAGATTGAAGAGCTTGGTAACAATGGTTGTCACGCCCCGAAAATGGCCGGGCCGGCGGGCACCCTCCAGTTTTGCAGGTAGATCCGTCAGTTCGACCCAGGTCTTGTAGCCAGGAGGATAGAGCTCGGCCACAGAGGGAGTGAAAACGATGTCCACGCCGGCGGCACGTAGTAAGGCAAGATCATGTTCGAGGTCGCGGGGATAGGTATCGAGGTCCTCGTTGGGGCCAAATTGCGTGGGATTGACAAAGATCGTCGTGATAACGTGGTCGTTCTCGGCGCGGGCACGGCGGACAAGGGATAGGTGACCTTCATGTAGATAGCCCATCGTGGGTACGACACCCACCGTGCCTGCAAGAGTGCGACGAAGTTGATGCATGTCTGAAACGGTATCGATGATGTTCATAAGAGTTCAAGGCTTTGCTGTAGGGGTGTAGAGAGAGGCTAGATCAGAAGAAAGATGGGTGGCATGTTCGTCCGTGGGGAAATCATGGTGGCGTACATCGCGGCAATACTGCGTGATGGCTTGGCGGATGATGGCGCCTACTTCGGCATAACGCCGTGTGTGTCTGGGCTGAAAATCTTCGAATAGGCCCAGGATGTCATGAAATACCTGCACCTGACCATCACAATGGGGCCCGGCACCGATGCCGATGGTGGGGATGGAGATAGCGTCACTGATGGCTTTGGCCAGTTCGATGGGAACCAACTCCAGAACAATGGCAAAAGCGCCGGCATCGCTGAGGGCACGGGCATCGTTGAGCAAACCTTCGATTTCGGCTTTATTCCGGCCCTGTACCCGCCATCCCCCTAATTGATTTACACTTTGCGGAGTGAGACCAATATGGGCCATGACGGGAATACCGGCAGCGATCAGTCGTTTTACAGTTCCGACCATGTTCGTTCCTCCCTCCAGTTTGACCGCCTGCGCCCCCCCCTCTTGCAGAACCCGGCCGGCATTTTCCAGGGCTTGTTCGGGAGAGATTTGGTAAGTCATAAAGGGCATGTCGGCTACGACCAGGCTGTTTGGAGCCCCTCGCACAACAGCGCGCGTGTGGTAGATGATGTCCTCGAGTGTAACGGGGAGGGTGGTATCATGGCCCTGAATGACCATGCCGAGACTGTCTCCGACAAGGATGATATCGACCCCGGCACTTTCGGCCAATTGCGCCGAGGTGTAATCGTAGGCTGTGAGCATGACGATAGGTTCGCCCCGAGCCTTTTTCTGCTGGATATGAAGGATAGTTGTTTTCATGGTCCTCGAGATGGTTGAAGAGCATGGATGAGTTGAGAAAGGGTTTCGGGAGAAAGTCGATCCTGGGCGGCAACGAGGTCGAGACTGGCTCGAGCCAGTGCCTGGTAGAGGGGTAAGCGCTGGGGGCAGTGCCGTGCCAAGGCCTCCTGGTGAGTGAGGATTGTGCCCACATCGCCGCGGCTGAGCGGCCCGGTGAGGGCATCAGGCAGCCCCGGTTGTTGGAGATTACTCACGGCTCCGCGGGCCAAGGGCAGTAATGCCTGTACGGCCTCGTCACTGTCGATGCCCAGTTCGTTGAAGAGCTGTACGGCCTGAGCAAAACAGGTTACGAGGTAATTGCTGGCAAAGACTGCGGCTGCATGGTAGCGGGGTTTGGCTTCGTCAGGGATCGTGAGGGGATGTCCACCCAGATCGAGAACGAGGGTTTGTAGTAGCGGTAGCAGTTGCGGGTGGCCGCTGAGACCAAAATAGGCGCCGGCCAGTCGTTCAGGCCCCGTGTGCGGATCGCTGATACTTTGCAAAGGGTGCATTGTGCCGGTGAGGGCGCCGGCCGCGGCGGCATGTTCGAGAGCGGAAGCGGGATGCAGGCCAGAATGATGGACGACGCCCATGCCCGCGCGCCAGAACTGGGCCCCAGCCTTATCGATCTCCGTAATGGTGTCATCAGGTACGGCAATCAAGACGAGGTCCGCCTGCTCGATGACTTGGGAGAGTTCACCAACTGCTTGCGCCTTGGTGCGGGCAGCCAGGGCACGGGCAGAAGCCGGCGTATGATTGTAAACAGCGGTAAGATGGTAGCCTGCCTCGTAGGCGGCTATGCCTAAGGTCTGGCCGACACGTCCGGTACCGATGATTCCCAGACGTGGCGGTGTGGGGATGTTCATAGGCTGGCGTCAAAATTTGCTTTGGGGTGGGTGCATATGGTCGTAAGGGATTGGCAGGGAAGGGGGAATTAGGCGCATCAAAAAACCACAGATCGCAAACCTGTGGTGGAAGCCATGAGGGGGGTATTTGCCGTCTTGGTCTGCGGCATCGACGCGGACTAGTTCATGCAGGAGTAAACAGATGTTTATTACTGATAGCCACTATGGTAACAGAAGGGAGATGTTTTTTCAAGTAGGTTTGAATATTCTTGGTAATTCCGGGCTCAGTAGCCATAAGGGTAGATGAGAGAATACTCAATGCTGCCTAATTCCCGTGACGTATCGTCTCACTTCACGTCCGGCATCCAAATATTCGCCGTGCTGAGCGGGAGCAACCGCCATCCGTCTTCACTAGACCACCCTCTCAATTGCGATTCATCCTAGACACCAGCCAATCCCAGCGAAGTATCTCCCCGGTCGATGCACGGCTAGACCCTTCGTTTCACTCAGGGTGACACCTGCACCTGCTCAGGGTGACAAATGCCCCTATAGCGCTCTCTAGCGCCTTCCTGCTCATAAAAAGGGATTTGTGCTACAATACAAGCGTAGTTTGTTAAAGATATAGAAAGTGCATCCTACCGCTGAGTACAGTTCATATGAAAAATACATCCTGGTTTGATGAGTTGAATTCCCAGCAGAAAATCGCTGTAAGTTACGAAGCAGCTCCTCTTTTGGTGCTGGCAGGGCCGGGGAGTGGGAAAACCCGTATTCTCACCCATCGTATTTATTGGCTGATCCACAGTCAAAAAGTACCTCCCGAACAGATTCTCGCCGTTACTTTTACAAACCGCGCCGCCGAGGAGATGCGGGAGCGTCTTTACGCGATGTTGAGCGAGGATGCAGGGCAAGTGTGGATTTATACTTTCCATGCTACAGCTGTACGTATTCTGCGCCGGTTTGGAGATAAAATTGGCCTGGATCCTCATTTCAGTATTCTCGATGACGAAGATCAAAGGCGTCTGCTGGCGCGCTTATTATGGCGGGCCGGTCTCAGCCGCGAGACATATCCCGTGGGTTGGCTGGCACACGAGATCAGTGAGTGGAAAACCCAGTTAGTACTTGGACGGGAATCGGCGGAAGATGGAGATCCAGCCATCATCGAAATCAGGCGGCTCTATGAAACATGGTTGCAGGAGCACCAAATCCTCGATTTTGATGACCTGATTCGCTATGCAGTGCTGCTATTGCGCCGCAATGACGACGTGCGCAATCATTTTCATGGTACACTCAAACACGTCCTCGTTGACGAATACCAGGATATCAATATTGCCCAATACGAATTGCTCAAGCTTCTGGCACCTTTGGCAGGCAGTATTACCGCCGTTGCTGATGACGATCAATCAATCTATGGCTGGCGCGGCTCACGTCCCGAACTGATCGATGATTTTGTGGATCGCTATCGCCCTCACATTATCAATCTCGACCTCAGTTATCGTTGCCCTCCCAAGATTCTTTACGGCGCCCAGCATCTAATCGCCCAGCAACAAAGCCGTGAGCAGCGGCGCTTTTTACACAGCACGCAGGAAGACGATATTCCTATTTTTCATTACATTTTCGATGATATCAGTCAAGAGCAACGATGGATTCTTGCCCTCATTCAAAAATTGATCGACGAGCGTGGTTATAAACCGGGTGACATCGGTATTCTCTATCGCACTCACCGCCTTGCTACTCCGATCGAGCAGGTTTTGATCCAGGCAGGCTTCAAAGTGCATCGCTTGAAGAAGGAGAGTTTTTTTGATCAGTCCGAGGTGCGGGATATTGTTCGATATTTGCAACTCGTTCGCTCATTGCAGGAGGACTACTTCAGTGCCGCCCTCAATTTCCCGCGGCACATTGTCGATGTGTTGACCATGATTCAATTGCGGCGGATTGCCGATACCCTGGGCATCAGTCTCATCGAACTTGCCCGGCAATGCAACGAATTTCCTGAATTGAGCCCGCTCACACGGCATCATCTACGACGTTTCATGGCTGTTCTTACGGAGGCCCTGCCTAAGCCGGAGCAAGATGCGGATTCTGCCATGAAGGCATTGTTTGATCTCTTCGATCAGCTCCGCTCGCCCTGGCGAAAAGCAGACATCGAAGTGCTCGAAGGATTCATGAGCTTTACCGATCATCTTACAGAACAGGCACATCAAATTGCGGGCGCCATCGAACAACAACTGCCCTTATTCATCCTCCATCCTACTACCCTCGATGGTTATGCTGCCGCCGCCATTTTACAAAACACCCTCCAGGATTATCTGCAAGTTACAATTCCTTCCGCACCGTTAGCCGATTTTGTTGCCGATAATCTCCCGACGACAACACGATATATCGCCCTGGGAAATGAGGCCGTTGAAAGGGTAGCCGCCTGGTCTGAGCAGTGTATTGCCATCACAGCCCCAGACAACCAGCCAACCCCTTACTCTCTCTCCATTTATGCTTGGCGATGTGCTCAACTTCTGCTCATGAGTTTCGAAACGCTGGCCCAAGGCCGTTTTGTCGTTTATGACACAGAAACTACCGGCATCAACGTACGGCGGGACGAGTTAGTGGAAATCGCGGCCGCGACATACGAAGACCAGCAGATAGTAGGTGAACCCTACCATCAGTTCATTCGTCCTGAGTGTGGTTACATTCCTCGTGCCGCCACCAAAGTGCATGGCATCCAATACAAAGATGTTGCTCAGGCCCCCACCATCATCCAGGCCTTACCCGATTTTTTGGAATACATCGGCAGGGATACACTGGTTGGGCACAACATTTCTCGATTCGACAATCGCTTCATCGATCGGGCCATGGGGCGCTTGTATGAGGGCAAGGGCTTTACGCCGTATTATGTCGATACACTGCGGCTGGCACGACGATTCTTACCCAATTTGGGCCGCTATACTTTGGAAACACTCATTCGGGAGCTGGGCATTGGCAAACGAGTAGAACACCGCGCCTCCTCTGACATTGAGCATACTGCGGCCCTTTTCTTCGAGCTCAGCGAGCGCCTTCTCGACGAAAAGGAACGAGAGGCTTTAGGCGAATACTTGCCCTGGGTTGCCCTGGGTATGCTCGATGCCGGGATAGAGATTCAGGATGAGAAGCAGGCATTATTGCACGGCGCCGTCCGAGTTTTAACCTCTTCTCCCTCTGTTGATACCTGGCTGAGTCCTTTTCCCGTCGAGCTCCACCCCCAGGCACAATCCTTACTCCAGAAACTTCATGAGTACGAGTTACCACAAACAGAGGAAGATCAGAGCTGGCATGACTTGCGGGACACTTTCTTGACTCATGTTCAGTCGTTCCAGAGCTATAGCCAAGATACCTCGATCACGGCCTTTCTAGATTACGTGGCTCTGCTACATAGTATCGATACCTTCGCCCATGTCCATGATCCTGAGGCCATCAGCATGATGACTCTGCACAATGCCAAAGGGTCAGAATTCCCGGTGGTTATGATTATCGGTCTGGAGGAGGAAAATCTACCTTTATGGCGAACCCTGGATGATCCGGAGCAATTAGCGGAAGAACGGCGGGTTTTGTATGTGGGCATCACTCGTGCCAAAAAGGCTGTTTACCTGTTTTCGACCCGCGATCGTCATGATCGCTTCAAACGACGCCCCTCCTCTTTTGCCTTTGACATTCCCTCCGAATACATCCGCCGCTTCCGAATCGATGCACGGGGTGGGAGCAAAGAATTGTAAAAAAAGAGGAGGCTTGGGGCACTGTTTCACCGCTGCAGTCCAGCTTTGCAATGCCATCTGTTTCAACGTCCACCCATGCCTGAAAGAGTGATGCCGCGCACGAACCATTTCTGGGCGAAGCTGTAAATAACCAAAACAGGTAGTAAGGCAATGACCGCGCCGGCCATAAGCAGGTGCCATTGCACATTATACTGACCCTGAAATGCACTCAGTCCCACCGGCAGGGTACGCATTTGGGGAGAGGAGGTGATGATCAGGGGCCAGAGGAAATCGTTCCAGGAGGCGAGAAAGGTAAAGATAGCCAGGGCAGCCAGGGCGGGGCCGCTGAGCGGCAGGATAATCTGCCACCAGATACGAAAAGAGGATGCCCCATCCATACGTGCTGCTTCGTCAAGATCAAGGGGAATACCCAAGAAGTATTGGCGGAGTAAAAAGGTGCTAAAGGCGGAAAATGCCGGTGGCAAGATCAATGCTTGATAGCTGTCATACCATCCTAAGAGACGAATGAGAATGAAGTTGGGAATCATGGTGACCTGGAAGGGAACCATCAAAGTCGCCAGATAGAGTAGAAAAAGAGCATCTCGGCCAGGAAAGCGGAGTCTGGCAAAGGCAAAGGCTGCCAGGGAGGATGTGAGAAGCTGAAGACCCGTCACCGCCACGGCCACAATGAAACTGTTGAGATAAAATCGACCAAAAGGCATGATCGTTACGGTTTCACGGTAATTTTCCCAGGCGATAGGATGCGGAATCCAGGTTGGGGGAAAGGTGAATATCTCCTGAGGTGTTTTGAGGGAGGTACTGAGCATCCACAAAAAGGGAAGAAGCATCACGACGCTGCCGCTTAGCAGCAAAAGATGCAAAAGCACATGATCCGGCTTGATCTGGAAGGAGCGAACTTGTTTTGTAAGACTTTCGCGAAGGATAGCCATCGTTATCCCTCCCCCGCTTCGTAATGAACCCAGCGCCGCTGCAAGCGTATTTGTAAAAGGGTAAAGAGAAAAATGAAGATGAATAAAATCCAGGCAATGGCCGAGGCCTTACCCATACGCCCGAATTCGAAAGCATTTTGGTAGATGTAGTAGACAATGGTAAGCGTAGCCTGGGCGGGGCCACCTCGCGTCATCACAAAAGGTTCGCTGAAGAGCTGAAAAGCACCGATACTTTGGATGACGAGCAAGAAAAAGGTCGTGGGGCTGATCAAGGGAAGGGTGACGTAGCGAAACTGTTTCCAGGCATTGGCGCCATCGACTCTGGCCGCGTCATACAGCTCGGTAGGAACTCCTTGTAAGGCCGCCAGATAGATCACCATCGTAAAACCGACATTTTTCCACAATGTGAGGAGAATGACGGCCGGTTTTGCCCAGAAACTGCTGTTGAGCCAGTCGGGAGGCTGGATAGGCAAGCCTGTCACTTCGGCCAAACGCCAGATAACGGCACTGATGATGCCGAAATCGTGGTTGAACATCCACTGAAAGACCAGGGCCGCGGCTACGATGGTGGTGACGACGGGCATAAAGTAAATCAAGCGATAAAGGCTGATACCGCGCAATTTCTGGTTGAGCATGACCGCCAAAGCCAGGCCCCAGGTCAGTTGCAGGGGGACGATCGTGACCATAAAAATGAGGGTATTCTTGAACACCACCCGAAAGACGCGATCCTGGCTCAAAAGTTGGCTATAATTAGCTGTACCGACGAATTCTGGTGGTTTGAGTAAGCTCCAGTGGACAAAACTGAGCCCAAACGCGGCCAGCACAGGCAACACGACAAAGATAATGAGTCCGATAAAGCTGGGAAGGAGAAAAAGATAGCCTTCGAGCTGGCGATCTGGTCGCCATTTTTTCCAACGACGCGAGAGAGGTTGCATGGCTATCGTTTATGGCATCATAGCCGAATGAGGAGAAGTGTCCTTGCAACAGTCACCGGTAATCAGCTGTTCATACCGATTACCGGTGACTATTCATCATGCGCACTCTTCAAGGAGGGGCATGGGGACGGAAATCTGCACTTGTATCCTTATTGGGGATAGCCATTACTGGCGAGGAAGGCATCGACTTCTTCGCACAGGGCTGGCAGAACTTCGGCGGGCGTTGCTTCGCCTGCCCAGATGCGTTGCATGGCCGGGCTGATGATGGAACCGTTGAGCTCACCCCACTCGGGGAAATAGCCGAATCGTCCCACTTTGGCGTTTTCAGCCTCGGTGAGAAATGCCTGGCGGTTGGCAGGAGGCTGGTTGGCCTTTAGAAAGGCATCGGAACGAGCAACAGATCGCAGGGCCGGGAAGATTTCGCCAGAGGCTGTGTAGATTTTCTGCCCGCCTTCAGTGCTCTGAAGCCAACTCAAGAATTCCCAGGCTTCCTCCTTGTTATCACTGGCACTGCTCATCACCCAGGCAGCTCCACCGGCACTGGCAGCGCGT
Organism: Chloroflexota bacterium; assembly: GCA_013152695.1. Next base: position 15,205 of record JAADFV010000386.1, read on the forward strand.
TGTCCACCTTTGGGAATGGGGACTACGGCCACGTCATAATTCATGCCAGCAGCATTAAATGTGGAGACACGGCTGGCGTTCTGGATGATCATGGCAACCTGGCCACTCTGGAAGACGGCGGCATCACCCCCGGCCTGGCTGAGGCTGGCATCACGCATGGCATAGTTCTGGTTCATCATATCGGCGAAGAACTGGATGGCTTCCATGGCAGCCGGTTCGGTCAAGGTACATTTGGAAGGATTGCGCATGTCATCGAGAATTCTGCCATGATTCTGCCCGACCCACAATTGGTACTTGCCCCCTTCCATACCCAGGGCATAGCGAGAGACACGACCATTGGCATCGACGACCGTGAGCTTCTCCGCGGCGGCGAGAAGATCATCCCAGGTCCAGCTATCATCGGGATATGCCAAGCCTACTTCGTCAAAAATATCTTTGTTGTAGTAGAGTACTTCCAGGCCAATATCACGGGGTAGCCCATAGACGCTATCGTTGTACATCGCCGATTCCAGGAGGGCGGGCCAGTAATCGCTTAGATCATAACCACTTTTTTCGATCCAGGGGTCCAGATTTTCGAGTACACCTTCGGCTGCATAACGTGGTGTGGGCCAGAGGAACAAAACATCGGGGATGGCGGAGGGATCACCGCTGGCCCAGAGCGTCTGAATTTTCGTGAAATAATCGCTCCAAGGTGCGACCATGGTTTCGATCTTGATTTGGGGGTGCTCAGCCATAAATGCTTCGGCAACACGTTGGTGGGTTTTCGCTTCGGCGGGGCTGCCCCAGAAGGCCCAGGTCAGGGTTACAGGTTCAGGGGATGGTTGTTCTGGTGCCGGTGTGGCTGAGACAGGGGGGGCGGATGGGGGCTGACATGCAGTTATGCTTAGTGCAAGGATCGTAATGAGAGTAAACAGAATGATGCTTTGTATAGATTTCATAAGAATTTCTCCTTATTGCTGTGGGGGTGTATAAAAAGGGGAGAATGAATGCTATCATAGCTTAGCGGCGGGGTGTTTCGCAAGCATAAAAGAAAGTAGAGTTGCGTTTCAATCCTGGGGCAACGCCTGTAGCCTCACCGGATTACGAATCTGGTGCCGGATTAGAAGCTCTCAGGACGGATTCGTAATCCGATCCAGGCAAAAAGAAACTTGCCCCTGCTTGAAACGCATTCGGGGGAGTTTTTCAAAATGGCTTGATGTGATATTCTTCTCTTTGTCCAAAAAGGGAATTGCTACATGACTAAAGGGGTAGTTTGACACACCGCGGCATCAATCTCTATAATGAAGACACGAAGGCATCAACCCTCTTGCAATCAGGTGTTCC
>JAADFV010000387.1 GCA_013152695.1 Chloroflexota bacterium
AACATCGCTACGGGCGGACTTGGCTACGCGAATTCCTGGATGACGAAGCACTCGAGGAAAAATATGGGGGGATGAAGGGGCTGGCCGAAGAATTAGGGCAGCCTCAACAAACGCTGGCCGCCCTTTCCCGAAAATTGCACCGTTTTCGCCGGTATGACTTCATTCGTGAGAAGGGAGGCGACGACTCGGTGACCCGTATCCTTGAGTATTTGCAGCGCCAACATCATGTCGTCCTGGAATTCGGTCGTTACGGCAGTGACCTTGGCGCCTATTTGCTGGTGGCCAATTATCTCACTCGCCGTATTCATGATCGCTATGTCAAACTCAAAGAGGCGGCCTTTGCCGAAAATAGCAAGGGCCCGACGCCACTGGTCATCACCATCGAAGAAGCCCATAAATTCCTCGACCCTGGCATTGCCTCCGAGACCATTTTCGGAACGATTGCCCGTGAGCTGCGTAAATACAATGTGACTCTTATGGTGGTCGATCAGCGTCCCAGCGGCATCGACGCCGAAGTGATGTCACAAATCGGCACCCGCGTAACCCTGGCCCTGGATAGCGAAGATGATATTCGCGCCGTGTTCATGGGAATGCGGGGCGCCAGTGAACTGCGGCAGGTCTTGGCCGGACTCGACACGCAGGAACAAGCCCTCATCTTGGGCCATGCCGTGCCCATGCCTGTGGTGGTACAAACACGGCGCTACGATACCACTTTCTACAAACAGATGGGCTATCTCGAAGGGGACGATCTGCAAAAACGCGCCGCTCGCAACAAAAGCGAGTTGGGTGGCAATCGCCCCAAACGGTTACTCTAACCCCTCCATTCCTCCTTGTTTTGCCTATGCCTCCCCTCCGAATTCTTCATTTTGCCGACCTGCACATCGGCATGGAACGTTATGGCCGTGTAGACCCCACTACCGGCCTCAATAGTCGTGTCATGGACTTCCTGCGCCGCCTCTCAGATTTGGTGCAGTATGCCCTGGCCGAGCAGGTGGACCTGGTGATCTTTGCCGGTGATGCCTACAAGAATCGTGATCCCAATTCCACTTATCGTCGAGAATTCTCCTGGCGGATCAAAGAACTGGCTGATAAGGGTATTCCTGTGGTCATGATTCCGGGTAACCACGACCTGCCCGCGGTCTCCGCCCGTGCCTCTTCCATTGAAATTTTCGAAACTCTGCAAGTAGCGAATGTCCATATTCTCGAATTTGGTCAGTTAAAGATACTGAAAGCGCGAGGAGATAAACCCGTACAAATTGCCGCTGTGCCCTATCCTACGATTTCTGATTTGGTGCATAGAGGAGAAAACAGTAGCGTTAGTCTTGCCGCCCTGGATAAGCTGGTGACAGACAAACTGGCCGAGGTCATCCGTGCTCTGGCCGAGCAGGCGCGACAAAATCCCGAGCTACCGACGGTGCTGGTGGGGCATTTTTCGGTGAGCAATGCCAAACTGGGCTCCGAGCGCAGTGTCATGGTGGGACGAGATGTGGTAGCACCTCTGTCGGTGTTGACCGATCCAGTGTGGGATTATGTGGCTTTAGGCCATATCCATAAGCATCAAGATCTGAACAAAGAGGCACAGCCGCCAGTCGTTTATAGCGGCAGTATCGAACGCATCGATTTTGGTGAAGAACGAGAGGCCAAAGGCTGGATTCTGGCGGAAGTGAGCAAAGGCCAGAGTCGCTATGAATTCATTCCTGGCTATCAGCGCGAGGCCCGCCGCTTTGTCACCATCGACTGTGATTGCCGCAAAGAGGAAAATCCCACGGCGGCCGTATTGGCAGCGATTGATCGTCGCCACATCGAAGATGCCGTCGTGCGCGTACGCTTGCAACTGCGTTCTGATCAAGACGCTTTACTCAAGGAAAGAGAGATTCGGCGGGTCCTGGCGCCTGCTTTCGCCCTGGCCGGGATCAGCAAAGAGTTTGAGTTGGGGATAAGGAGTCGTTTGGGTGTGGATAATGTGGAAAGTATGACACCTTTGGAGCTTTTACAACGCTATCTCGAGGTCTCGCAAGTTCCACCGGATCAGATAACCGAACTTTTAGCTGCTGCCGAAGAAATCGTCACTGAAACCTAAGCAGCTATTCTGGCGTATAGTGTTTGCATAATACTCGTTTTGTATCCACTTTGACGCCACCTGATTTGGTGCTGTGTCAGACATATTTTGCTGCGACTTGACGTGTCCCAGCTCATTTGGTCAACTCAATTTTCTTATCGGAGTCACCATGTCTACCTCTACCCGCAATTCACACCCACCCCTCTATCGTCATCCTCGTGACCGGCGCCTGGCCGGCGTCTGTGGAGGCTTAGGAGAATATTTCAATATCGATCCCGTCCTCATTCGCCTTGTCTGGCTCATAGCTGCATTTAGCACGGCTGGTGCCGCGATTTTTGTTTACATCATTTTGTGGTTGCTTCTCCCCGTAGGCACAACCGCGACAGGTCGCCAACAGCAAGCTGTTGTCAATCAGCAACAGCTTCGTCCTGTTGCCCTGTTCCTGATTTTGCTGGGCTTTGTGTGGTTGCTGGCCAACACCGGTATCTTGCCCCCCTTGTGGGATGGTTTCCGGCGTCTGATGTCGGTTCTATTCTGGCCAGGAGTACTCATTTTTCTGGGTTGGCTCCTGCTCAGCCGCAGTGGAGAGCTCGAGGGCATGAGGCAAACTCTTAAAGAAAAACGGCCTACCAGGGCCACGATTCAATCCGGCTTGCAGAGTTTACGCCAACATCTTCCTTTGAGACGCAGCCGCGAAGATCGCATGCTGCTGGGAGTTTGTGGCGGGCTGGCACGCACATTGAACCTCGATTCCAGCATTGTACGCCTTTTGTGGGTGCTCTTCAGTATCGGCAGCCTGGGCGTCGTCGTCGGGGTCTATGTGCTCGCAGCAATACTCATACCTGAAGAGGACGTTTCGGAACCACTCGACACAATTGAGGGTGAAATCCTGGAACCATTAGAGTAAGTGATGATGATCGGAGTGCGTTTTTGGTCTTTTTATTACGCGCTCCGATTATCTTTCATGGTATA
>JAADFV010000388.1 GCA_013152695.1 Chloroflexota bacterium
ATAGCTGGTGCTGGACCTGCGGCGCCATGATCGAGGCCAACTACAACGTCGACGAGGTCGATGACTGGGCCTGGAGCTATGAAGCGGACTATGAGTGAGCATCAACTGAGAGGAGGTAGGAGGCGATGCACATCTCCCATAATCCTTGGATGCGCCTGCTTATGGAGAGGCTACAACTGGTCAAATCTGTCCTATCTGTGGATAATGGGTGTTCACACTACTTGACCAGGAAGACAACCATGCTGCAACAAATCGTACTGCCTGCACCAAAGACCGAAGAGGACGCAAATCGCGTTGACGAAAAGTTAGAGAGACTTCGTGCCATCTTGCGCCGTATGGGTCGAGTGATTGTGGCCCTTTCTGGTGGCGTGGATAGTGCCTTGTTGTGGCGAGTCGCCCAGGAAGAACTCGCAGAAAACGCCTTGGCCGTGACAGCGTTGTCCCCCTCCCTGGCGTCGTGGGAGCGGAAAGATCTGGCGCGGTTGATCGAGGAAATCGGGGGTGCTCATCGCTTTGTAGAGACCACAGAAATCCAAGACCCCAACTACACAGCCAATCCCAGCAACCGCTGCTATTTCTGCAAAAGTGCGTTATGGCACACCCTCAAGGAGCTGGCGCAACGGGAGGGATATCCATATTTGCTGGACGGATATAATCTTGATGATGTTGGTGATTTCCGGCCGGGCCAGCAAGCTGGTCGCGAAAACCATGTACGTAGCCCCTTAAAGGAAGCCGGTTTTACCAAGGCGGACATTCGTGCTGCAGCGCGAAAACTGGGCTTGAGTGTGTGGGACAAACCTGCTATGGCCTGCCTAGCTTCTCGTTTTGCTTATGGCTTTCAAATCGACGCTGAACAATTGACTCGTGTCGATCGTGCCGAACACTGGCTACGCGAAAAAGGACTACGTCAGCTCCGAGTACGGGTACAAAAGGATGATCTGGCCCGAATCGAGGTACCGATCGCAGAAATGGCGCATGTGTTTGCGCTCCGTGCCGACCTCGTCTCTTATTTTCACCAACTCGGCTTTAAGTATATTACTCTCGATTTGGAAGGTTTTCGTTCGGGCAGCATGAATGCTGTCTTAGCAACGACACCTGCCCAGCACCAGGAGGAGTAGACCCTGATGCTGGATTTAGGCACAGGGCAGCCAGGCCATGACACATACAAACGCAACGATAGCCACTCTCGATCATGATCGCCAGAGCCGTAGCGGTCTCCCCGAGATCGTCTACGCAGAAAGTAAAACACCAGAGCAGGTAGCGATCATTATGAGCAAGCTATACGAGCACAGCGGCCATGCTCTGGCCACCCGTGCGAATACAAGCCACTTTACGGCAGTTCGGGAACGTCTGCCGCAGGCCCAGTACCACGAACTCGCTCGCTTGATAACGGTAGGCTCCCCCTTGCAGAGACCGCCAAAGGAAGGGGTGTACGTGGCTGTGGTCTGTGCCGGCACCAGTGATCTGCCGGTAGCGGAGGAAGCTGCACTCACACTGGAGTGGGCCGGGCATCGTGTGGAGCGTATCACCGATGTCGGTGTGGCAGGAATTCATCGCCTGTTTGCCGTCGAAGATATTCTGCAACAGGCATCCGTTTGCATTGTGGTAGCAGGCATGGAGGGAGCCTTGCCCAGTGTTGTGGGCGGCCGCGTCGTCTGCCCAGTCATTGCCGTACCAACCAGCGTGGGGTATGGCGCCAATTTTGGTGGCCTCAGTGCCTTGTTGGGTATGCTCACGGCCTGCGCTCCGGGTATCGCCGTTGTTAACATCGACAACGGTTTCGGAGCGGCTGCGGCCGCGCATCGTATCCTGTCACAGATCAAGAGCCGGTAGCCATGGCCCAACCAACATGATTGCTTACATCGACATCCCCATCGGCGTTAGCGGTAACATGCTACTGGGTGCCCTGCTCGACGCGGGCCTGCCGCCGGCAACCTTGCAAGCTATCTTCGACGCCATCCACCTTCCAGAGCTGTCTTTCGAAATACAGCCATTGCAGAAAAACGGCATCGTTGCCACTCATGTCGAAATCATTGTTCCCGACCAGCAATCCCATCGTCGTTTGCGCGAAATCAAGCAAATACTCCGCAACAGCGATCTGTCCCAACGCGTTCGCGAGCAAAGCCTGAAGGTCTTCCAACGTCTGGCTCAGGCAGAAGCTCGCGTGCACGGTGTGAATGAAGAGGAAGTCCACTTCCACGAGGTGGGTGCCCTCGACGCTATTGCCGACATCGTCGGTGTTGTTGCCGGATTTGAGGCCCTAGGTGTGAATGAAATCCACGCCTCTCCCATCCCTCTCAGTCACGGTAGGGTGCAGACTGCCCACGGACAACTTCCTGTGCCTCCACCGGCCGTCCTCGCTCTCTTGGAGGGCTATCCGGTGCGCGGCATCGATATCGAAGGCGAAACTGTCACGCCAACCGGTGCTGCCCTGGTGACAACGCTCGCCCACACATTTGGTCCTCCCCCCGCTATGCTGCTCCAGCATGTTGGTCAGGGCGCAGGCAGCCGGGACTTTCCTATCCCCAACATCGTTCGTTTGCTGTTGGGCCAAGCGCAAAGGGAGGAGGAGCAGCATCCCGCAGAATCAGAGCCACTTTTGCTGCTGGAAACCAACATCGATGACATGAATCCGGAATGGTTAGGGCCGCTCCTGGACGATCTTCTGTCCAGAGGCGCCCTAGACGCCTGGTTTACACCTATCCAGATGAAAAAAAACCGGCCTGCTTTGCAGCTCTCGCTGCTCTGCCCACTGACGAGCGCCTCTTCTCTGCGCGCATACCTCTTTGCTCAGACCACCACCTTAGGAATCCGCCAACAGCTTGTGGAGCGCTATGCTCTCCCTCGCTGTCGTAAAAAGGTTGAGACCGTCTACGGTACTATTCACATAAAGCTGGCTGAGTTTGCGCCAGGTCAGTGGAAAGCAGCTCCCGAATATGAAGATTGCCGGGCTGCTGCCCGGGCACACAAAACATCGTTGATGGATATCTATGCTGCCGCCCTGGCCGCCTGGGAAAAG
>JAADFV010000389.1 GCA_013152695.1 Chloroflexota bacterium
GTTGGGAAGCATGAGGGTTGGGTACAGTCACTTCCCGACCGTCGATCAATATCTTTCCCTGATCTGGCTGGTGTACCCCAGCCAGAATGTTAACCAGAGTAGATTTACCGGCTCCGTTTTCACCAACAAGGCAGTGAACTTCTCCGGCGCGCAGTCCAAAATCCACCTGATGCAAAGCCGTAACACCAATGAAGCGTTTGGTGATGCCCTGCATGCTTACCAGCGTTTTGGACGGCGGTTGCGTTACGTCAAGCTGAGGCTGTACAACGCCATCGGCAGCAACAATATTCATCTTATTTTGATAATGGTCCATCAGGATTTCCTTATACAGACTACTGGAGTCTGGCAAGAATGACACCTGCAGCTTAGCAAAGCATTTATCGCCATAGATTTCACGAATTCCCACAACTTGTAAAGGTGTTTTCCTTCCGCATGGGTGCTGATGACTCCGAAGGCAGGTGAGAACCGTTTTGCCAGAAAAATTCGGCCAGACGGCGCCAAATCGCAGCAATAGTCAGCGCGTAAATACGCCATTGTCAAATGAAGCCTCACAAAGAATACCTTGATGATGAAAGATGGAAAATGACTCTGAGGAATCGTCTAAAAATGAGTTTCCGTTTTCAACCTCCGAAAGGTGGCCAGAAGTGCTGCAAGCACCGAAATTGCAGTGACCACCTCCCGGAGGTTCATTCCAGACAAATACTTAACCTATTTTCTACACTTTAGCAAGCGCATAAAGATCGGTTTTCAAGGGGCGAAATCCAAGCTCAATACAGTGAAAGTGGGCGGGGCTTTCATCCCAAATATCTTGTGCAAGCCTCGCCCACTGGACTTCAAATTGAAAATGAGAGCCGTTGGGGAAGGTTATTTACTGGGGTACTGAACATCGACCCAGGTCTTGATGCCTTCGGCTGTGGGGTTGATTGGCGGATATGACAACACTACTTGGGTGTCTTTTGTGGCTTTTCCTTCATACGCCATGCCCAGAAGATTAAATGGCACGATGCTGAAGTCGTAAGGCGGATAACCGCTTTCCGCTTTGTACGGCGTAGCTGAAGCGCCCAATTCGACCATAGCGGGTGCAGAGCCATCTACAGCGGCCAACACACCCCAGTCGGCGGTATATTTACCGGCAGCCTTCAGCGCCCGTATTGTGCCCAGTGAGGAGTCGTCGTTGATGCCAAAGATAACGTTCATGTCTGGATTGGCCTGAATCAAGTCGGTAGCCGCAGGATTGGCTTTATCTATCACCCCACCGCCATCAACGGTCTGGCCAATCTTTGCTGTTGGAACCAGCGAGAGGAAACCGTAGTAGAAACCGTTCTTACGATCCTGAACCTGAGGAAGTTGTGGCAGATCAACCACGCCGATAAAAGCCTGTTTGTCGCCAAACATTCCCAGATAGTAACGAGCCGCATTACAGCCGGTCAAACGTGAGCCGGTATAGTCGTCGGCAAAGACACGGGGCGCAATTTGCTCACGGGGCTGCACATTATAGGTGATAACCGTAATCCCCGCTTCCTGGATTTTCTTTACCTGGGCCACTGAGGCGTCGCTATCCAGTGGGGCAAAGGCTACTGCGTCGGGTTTCCAGACAATGATATCTTCCACGTTCTTTTGTACCGTACCGGCATCAAACCTGCCATCGAAGACCTTTAACTCAAAGCCGTATTTTTCCGCAAACCGCTCCCAGTGTCCTTTGATGGCCAAAAAGAAAGGCTGCCCCAATCCCATTACGGTTAACGCCACCTTCTTACCCCTGAGTGGACTGTCGGCCGGTTCCTGTAGCCAATCACCTGGCTCCGATTTGTAACCGCTAAACCCAGAAACAGCGCCGGGGATGTCTTTAACTGCGTCCGGGTCCACCGGCTTACACAGTTCAGCCGAGAAGGTTTCGGCCGCTACTGCGAGGGGTTCCTTTTGGGGAGCAGCAGGTTGATCAGCAGAAGGTTTTGCTTCTTCTGTTGAGACGGCAGTGGTTTTACAACTACTGACACCGACCGTCAGAGCGATCATTACCACTATAAATATCAAAAATCGTTTTAGGCCAGACATGTTTTCCTCCCTGAAGAAAGATATTGTTGCTTATACAGTTTAGCTGTTACTCCCCGTCCACACAGACGCGAAGTTCTATTGCATCGTGGCAATGACTATTGGCTCATCTACGCCTCCTCCTGTTTCTCAAAAGCAGCCTTGATATCTTCATCAACCTGTTGAAGATGCTCAAGCATGGCCTGACGGGCGGCTTCGCTGTTACCCTCGGACACAAACTTTAACAACTGTCGATGGAAAACCTGGCCTCGCTTGGGCGCCTCGGGGATGGCAAACATCACTCGGCGGGCATCTTGCGCCAACTGCACAATGGCGCTGGTGATGGCCACAAACAGGCTGTTGCCGGTTGCTTCGGCCAGAACATGATGAAATTCCTGGTCGGTTTCTACATAAGCATCCGGGTCAGACAGGGCGTGCTCCATCACATCGATGCAGGCGGCCAGGCGCTGCAAATGTTCCGGCTTAAACCGTTGGGCCGCCAGAGCAGCGATTTCCGGTTCCAGAGCACGGCGCAACTCTACCAGATTAGAGAAGGGCAGTTGCCTGGCCCGCGCAAAAAGACCGATGGAGTCGACAATGTTATCCAGGGCCGGCAGTGTAACAAAGGTGCCTTTGCCCGGTTCGATGGACACCATCCCGCGATGGGTCAAAACCTTGGTTGCCTCCCGAATGACGTTGCGGCTTACCCCAAGCTGCTCGCATAACTCACGTTCCCCCGGCAGGCGGTCGCCCATCTGCAGTTGACGGTCAATGATCAGATTTTCTATCTGCTCAACTACCTGCTCATACAAATCTTCGCGGCTGACTTTTCGGAGATTTAGCAATTGCGGCATCAATCACGCCCTTATGGTAGAGAAATCATTTTCAGACGTAGAATAGTACTATGGTATATTGGTAGAACCAGTATACCAGTTAAAAGACTCTTTGTCAAGCACTGACCGAATCAATTCGGGCTATTGTTTGGCGCCGAAGGTCGGCCGCCGCCGACCGAAAAAACTGTTCGCGTTTGTCCGCGTTTTGCGCGCTCGTCCGCGTCCACACTCCTGTCGGTCTCAGGCGCAGCCCCGCCAGGTCACGAGAGCGTCAATAAAGGTCTGGTTGTGTTAGTAGGGTACCCTTCACTTCTTCGCCACATGGAGAGTCGGCGAAGGCCGACTTCTGGCCGCAGGCCTGAAGAGCCTGACTTCAGTCAGCGAGAGCAAAACGAAAGGTCACTGATGGACGTTCACTAAGGGAGTTCACACCGGTGGTGACATCATTCGGCGACATTGGTTTCCGGCGGTAAAATGCCGGCGCCGGCCGTGGCTGTCACGGCAAAGATGTGAGGTTGAATGCCTGTCTGCGCAACATACGCCCGCTCGACATGGACGGAAAACTCGGCCACAGAGCCAGCATGAACAAGGGCCACCAAACAACCGCCAAATCCGGCGCCGGCCTGACGCCCCGCCACCACACCGGGCGCCGATTCGATGGCCTCGATCATCGCCTCCATGGCAGGCACACCGATCTCGAACAAGTCGCGGGCGCCAAGATAGGAGGCATGGAAGAGCTCCGCCAGGCGCCCGGCGTCCCCTGCGGGCAAAGCCGCGGCCAGATCCAAGACCCGCTGATTTTCTTCGACGATAAAGCGGCAGCGCCGGGCGACCACATCCGACAAATCGGCCTCATGAGCAGCCAAAAACTGGGGAGAGACATCCCGCAGAGCCTGAATGTTCGAATCGTAACGCTGTAAGAGCCTCACCCCGGCTTCACACTGGCTCCGACGCTCATCATATTCCGAACCGACAAGCTGGCGCTCGGCGCGTGTATCACAAATGACTACGCTCAAATTGTTGGATATGGGCACCAGCTCGCTGCTTAGATGGCGGCTATCCAGGAGGATGGCTCTGTCTACCTGCCCCATGGCCGAGCTGTACTGATCCAGAATGCCGGTGCTGACCCCCACGAATTCGTTCTCTGCTTTTTGACCCAGCAGCGCCATTTCCACCGGGTGCAGTTCGAAACCGCTTAGCTGCTGAAACATCACGGCCGTGGCCATTTCCAGCGCGGCGGATGAACTCAAGCCGCTGCCGAAAGGCACGGTGCTGTGGATGAGCCCATCAAAACCTTGTAACGCATAGCCAGCCTCTTGCAGCATCGATGCCACCCCTCGCACGTAGTTACTCCAGGGCAGGCGCTGATCATGCTCGATGGCATCCAGGCTAAACTCGCTTTCACCACTGACATTGAGAGAGCGAATGCGGACACGGCGGTCTGGCCGCGGACGTGCAGCAATCCAGGTATCCCGATCAACGGTCATGGTCATCACATAGCCCATGTTGTAATCGGTATGGCTGCCCATGAGGTCCACACGGCCGGGGGCGCGGGACCAAAATGGAGGTAAACCTGTAAATTGCGCCGCAAATTCAGCCCGGATCATTCTCTTTCTTGACGCTGATTCCATGATTAGCCAAGCTCCTTAAACGCATCCAGAAGGGCGCACACATTGGCCGGGGGGATGTCAGACATCATGCGATGAGAGGGAGCAATTAGCAGTCCCGTCCCCTCCGGGGCCAGGGTGCGAACGCAAGCAGACACGGCGGCTTTCACTTCTGCTGGTGTGCCCAGCGGCAATGTCGTCTGTGTCGACACACCACCATAAAACGCCAGTTCCCCCCTGAAATTTTCATACAGCCAGGCATGATCCATCACCTCCGGCTGCACAGGATTGAGCACCGTCAGACCAATTTCCCGTAAATCTGGCAAGATCTGCTGAATTTGGCCATCAGAGTGCATGAAAATCGGCAACCCACGCGCTTTGAAGGGGGCAAAGAGTCGGGCCAGACGCGGTTTGATAATCTCTCGCCACATGCCTGGGGAGAAAAGCAGATTCTTTTGGGCACCATAGTCATCACCAAAATAACCACCATCCACGCCCAGCTCGATATAACGGTGCACAAGTGCCAACTGAATTTCTGTAATCCGCTCCAGCAGCTCGGAGGTAAAGCCAGGCTCCGTGACCATATCCAGGAAGAACTGCTCGAAACCGCGCAGGGTCCAGGCGCGCTCGAAGAGGATGAAGCCGAGGTTGGGAAGGATGAAGTATTCTCCCCCTTTTTCCTGGATGATGCGCTCGGCCTCAGTCAAAAGTTGGGGGTCGTTGGGATCAGGCCAGGGATAGCGGTCAAGGTCGGGAGTTTCTTTCAGAGGATTGACGGCGGCATAATAGCCTTCTTCCTGCGTTTCGAAACCAACACCCCACCAATCAAACCGCACCCGACCCTCTTCACTCAAGCGCGACGGATAACTTATGTCAACACGTATCACATGATTGTCCAGAAATTCGGGGAGGTCTGCCGGTAAAATATGAAAATAATCGGCCAGCACCCGCCCCATTCGTTCGGTATAGTTGATTTGGGTGGGAATGCGGTCCACCGCTTGATGTTGGATGGCCCGGCGCACACGTTCTTTTCGTGATAGATTCATTATTAGCCTACTTCATTGATAGATTGGTGCCACGCGCATCGATAGGTCTCCAACCTGCCATGTTCGTGGTTCTGTGGTGAACGAAAGCCCTGGAGGACAAGGCCCAAAAGGGGCGACCGACGTCATTGTAATGCAGAACGCATCTGAACAAAAAGTATGAAAGCCTACACGTTGAGTCCCAAAATCAGGGGCCAAGCCATGGGCCCGCCTGCCTCTGAGCCCGGGCGCCTGGTCGAAGCCCCCACCTGGGGCCGCAGAGACCCGGGGGGATAGAGAGTTGGCATGAGGGATTCTCTTTCCCAAAAGAGCCATTCGTGAATTCGCTCAATTCGTGTTACCATTCAGCCCTGTAGCGACATATCTGCTTACGCCGGCCGGCCTGGCCCCCCAGACGTTATAAGGAATAACAAAACGTATGAGTACAAGCAAAAAACTCGGATTATGGCAAGTCGTCGCCCTGGCGGTGGGCACCATGATCGGCGCCAGCATCTTCTCCATCTTCGGCCTGGGGGCGCGCATCGCCGGCCACAACCTGCCGCTGGTGTTCGTGATCTCGGGAGTGATCGCCCTGCTGGTGGCCTATTCCTATGCCAAACTGGGCAGCCAAATCATTTCCGATGCCGGGCCTATGGAGTTCATTCTGCGGGGGATCGGCGACAATCTCATCACCGGCGGACTGAGCTTCCTGTTCTGGCTCACCTATGTGGTGTCTATCGCTCTCTTCGCCAAGGGCTTCGCCGGTTACTTTCTGCCCCTGCTGCCGATCACCTCGTCGCCGCTGACCATCGGCCTGACGGAGGCCGGGGTGGTGTTGAGCTTCATGGGGCTGGGGCTGCTGGGCTCCTCTACCGTGGGCAAGGCCGAGTTCTTCATCGTGCTGATCAAACTCAGCATCCTGGGCCTGTTTGTGGTGCTCGGCATCTGGAGCATTCGCCCGGAATGGGTAACGCCCACCTTCGGCGCCCAGGGTGTCAAAGGGATACTGGACGCCACGGCGGTCTTCTTTCTCTCCTACATGGGTTTCGGGCTGGTGACCAATGCCTCGGAGAATATGCAGGATCCGCAACGCAATGTGCCCCGCGCCATTTATCTCAGTATCCTGATTGTCACCGTCGTCTATATCTCTGTGGCGCTGGTGGCGGTGGGCAACCTGCCCCTGCCCGAACTCATCAAGGCCCAGGACAATGCCCTGGCGGAGGCGGCCAAACCCTTCCTTGGCAGCGCCGGTTATCTGCTGGTTTCCTTCGGCGCCCTGTTCTCCATCTCCTCGGCTCTCAACGCCACCCTTTATGGCGGCGCCAACGTCGCCTATGCCCTGGCCCGGGACGGCGAGTTGCCGCGCTCCTTTGAACGCAAACTGTGGTTCGGCTCCATGGAAGGGCTGTACTTCACCGCCGCCCTGGGCATCGTTTTCGCCCTGTTGTTCAATCTTGGGGGCATCGCCTCCATCACCAGCAGCGTATTTATGGTGATCTATTTGTTTGTGCTGTTTTCCCACTGGCGCCTGCGAAAAAAGTATGGTGGCAGCCCCGTCATCATTGCCGTGGGTTTTCTGGTCGTGCTGGCGGTTTTTGTTCTATTGCTGATCTACCAGTGGCAGACCACCCGCTCTGCCTTTTACGGCACCTGGGCAGTGCTGGCCGGCAGCCTGCTGCTAGAGATTTTCTATCGCGGCATCACCCGGCGTAGCCTGTTAACGCGGGAAGTTGGCCTTCTCAAACGGGAAGTGAAGGGCATGGAGAATGAAGCGGACCAGCTTATCGAACACCTGCACGGCAAGAAGCCACCGCAGGACGGATAGCGGTGGCTTTACACCGCCGCCACGATGGGGATCACTTTACATTACCCGCGCAACCTTTTCTGTTACCCTCTGCCCATGTCCGCGCGAGTGAGCCTGTCTTTTGCCTCAGCTATATCTGTACCTTTATGAGCTCTTCAATCTCACAAATAAGTGCTGACAGGTTAGGGCGTGTGAAGCTCATATTCGGTGCGGGGATACGATTACGCTTGATATTCGGGGGAATATGTTTGTGATGTGGGTGCGTACTGACAAGCATTGAGTCGTTTGGATGGGGCTGTGCGTCGTACCAGGCAAGTTTATCTGCTTCGTGCCACAACTCGTATCCATAGAAATCGATCTCCACAGAGCCAGTGTCAAAAGACAAACGTTCCCCGACGGTGATTCGATACCCTTGAGCAAAGGTCAACTCGCCTTGCAGTACTGCCACTCGCCTACCACGTTGAACGACGATCAGTGTCGAACGTTGGATAGAAGGGAAGTGCTGCTTGAGGGTGTAGACGTATTCTTCGTAGTCATGAAGCGACTGGAATGGATTCACGCTGTACAGTTCTCTCAATTACACTCACTAGAGTCGGTGTCTGTTCCCGTAAGGATTGGATGGTACGACGATACTGTTCACGACGACGGAGCAGAATTTTGTATGCACCAGCCCAATCAGCCCAGTCGAGTACCCAAGAGTCATCTTCTGGTTCTTCACCGTTGATGTACGATTCATAGAATGTCTCTGAAAGAACACCGTACTTTCGTTCGTAGGCTTCTATATCCTCGTTGAGAGCGTGAATATCAATAATGATGTCCTGCAAAGTCATTGTTTGATGCGGCATAATCACACCTCCTAACCCAATTGTACCGCTTTATCACGCATAATACAAACAAAGATGCCAAATGGGGTGTGCGTCAAAATTTTGGATAAACTTTGGATTTGGCTCCACCGCATAGAATTCTGGGCTAAAGGGCATTCCGCCGCTTGTCCCCCTGCCTGTGGCAGACGGACCTGCGGAGACAGCACCTGCCGCTGCAACAGGCCCGCGCTGCTGACAAGATCGGCGCCGTAGGGCGACCGCAGGCCGTAGGCCCCTTCGCCCACAGCTTTAATCGGCAGGCCGCACACACCGCTGATTCCCGGCGCTATAGTTCACTTTCCAAAAGATAACGCACACCCTTCCAGATGCACCGCTCGAATGCGACGTGGTGCGCCAACGCCACGCATCACCGGCAGCAAAGAGCGCCACTCGTGCCTCGCTCTGCTTTTTGCTGCCGGAGTGCATGCGCTTGTTAGAGCCTTTTTGTTCACTGACGCATTAGTTCATTCTGATCAGTGTGCTCAAAAACCTTTCCATAGATCTCTACAATGGTCGTTTCCGAATATGATAATTTGCCATTTCCTACAGTGATTCGGTGATGAAACTCTGTCGTACGTGCATTCCCTTGCATGAAAGGTGCCTGAATGATTTGCCAGTCTTTGTTGTCAAGGCCGGCGGAAACTTCCAAGATAGTACTGCCGTCATCTTCTTTCTCACCCTTATGGTTTCCACCTGCAAGCACACTTACTGCACGGGGAATGGTCAGGGAGTGCATGATGATCCCTGCTTTTGCATCCCATATCCAGTAGCCAGTTTCATCGTGAAATACCTCATCGTTTGATTTGCGTTGAACGATTTGGCGGTAATGAATTGCCGCTAATACCTGTGATCCAGCATTGGTGACATCACCGACGGCTGTGAAGGTAATGGTTTCATAATAAGGATTTTCTTCAGCACCATCTGGTTCCGGCGCAACATCAAGACCTTTATCACTTTTCCACACGCCAATAAGCTCCGTTAACGGACCATAATCTACGCCTTCAATATCGCTCATTTTGTTTCTCCAATTCATTTGTCAATATATCCGGACACTGGCGTTCTCTGTTTTGCCACGGATCCACACAAATTTTCACGGAAAAAAGGAAAGCACTTTCGAAATCTGTGAAAATCCGTAAAATCTGCGGCTAAAAATGCTTTTCTAAGCTGCAGGCGTCATTCTCGCCAGACCCCAGGATATATTTTGGTTTTGTGTGCTAACGACTTAAGGATGGATGGGGCACGACCAGCACGCGGCCGGCCCTGGTTGAGTGGCGCTAAAAAGCACGATCCCCAAGCGTCGTGAGCAGAGAAAGCCGCCACGGTGTCTCTTGTTGAACCAAGCCGAGAGGCTGGCCCGACTCTCTTGGGGATTAAGGCGTAAAAATTCGCCCTTGCCTAAGGATACAACCAACAAGACAGCACTGTCAAAACCGCTGGACCGGGCCGTGCTCATCGCAGGGGGGGAATCTTGCGATGACGATGATGGTGTTGGCGTATTTGACCACGTTACGTATAAAATGCGTCACATCAGGTTTGATGCACCGCTTTCTGCTCTCCCCCCTCTCACATTTTTCCCTATGCCTACGTCAAAGCCCATTTTCCCCTCCGATCCCACCGATCAGGAAGCCGGCTTCGAGATCAATGATGATTTCGCGCCGTTTCCCCAGAAAAACGAGATGTTCTGCCGTTCCTGGTGGGACCCCACCATCCGCAATGAGAAGACGGAGGCCTTTTATCGGGGGCACAGCGAGCCGGTGAGTATCCATCGCCGGGCCAAGGGCTTCAATCAGAAAGATTACGCCCTTCGCAATGCGGCCTGGCACCTCAGCGATGTACTGACCGACATCGAGGGCGCGGCGAGCCACCGCGAGGGCTTCACCGACGTTTATACGCTTCAGAGGAATGTCTCACGGCGGCGAGCCGATCTTGGCAGGCCCCAGGAGGCAGCCCGGCGGATTAAGAAAGCAGCCCGGGCCTTGGGCGCCGCCCGGGTCGGCATCACCCACTATGATGAACGCTGGCAATACAGTGCCCGCTTTCATGACAGCTCGCACCAGGAACTCCCCCCCGAAATACCGCCGGGTCTGGCGCATGTGATTGTGATGGCTGTGCCTATGCCCTATGAGATCATGAAGACGGTGCCATCGGCCTTGGGCAGCGCCGCCACGGGCCTAGGCTATTCCCGTGATGCATCGTTGCTTATTTCTCTGGCTCAGTTTATTTGCGACCTGGGCTACCAGGCCATCCCCAGCATGAACGACACCGCGCCCAGCATCCCTTACGCAATCAAGGCGGGGCTGGGCGAATATGGACGTAATGGCCTTCTCATCACCAAAGAATATGGGCCGAGGGTGCGTCTGGGCAAGATTTACACCGATCTGCCTCTGGCGCATGATCGTCCCATCCATTTTGGTATACGAGAATTCTGCCAGACATGCAAGCGTTGCGCCGAGACATGTCCCTCCAGGGCGCTGCCCATGGCAGAGCCAAGCTTCATCACCAACAATATCTGCAATCGCCAGGGCGTGAAAAAATGGTCGGTGAATGCGGAGAAATGCTTCGGGTTTTGGGCGGCTCAGAACAGCGACTGCGCCACCTGTATCCGCACCTGTCCTTACAATAAGGATTATCGTAAATGGTGGCATCGCACGGCCCGGTGGCTGGCCGGCACCCGTTTGCGTCGCCTCGTCTTTGCCCTCGACGGCTATCTGGGCTACGGTAAACGGCTTCGTCCTGACCTGTGGTGGGAAGCATAATACTGGTGGCGATTGATGATTGACGGGTGATGAGATAGTCCTGGTAAATGCGACATTGCGGCAATTTGTTGATATAATGACCAGGTAAGAATCCCTCCCTTTTCCCCACTTTCTCTAGCGGACACCCTTTTATTGCGTCATTCTTGTGTCACCCCGAACGAGTTAAGCACGCATTCCACGCAAACACGAAATACCAGTGAAGGGTCTTGCGGGCCATGAATCGCCAGATTCTACGCTAAAATGGCCGTTTCGGCATCAAAGTGCGTGTCTTCTTGATGTGTGTCCGTTTCAAAAACTCGCTCAGAGTGACTATCAAAAAAATGTCCGGTAGCGAATCCCCACTCAATCTCTCATCTCAAAGATTCTCTTAATCCATCATTTCCTGGAGGAACCCTATGCAAATTACCGTTCTGGGTGCAGGCCTTGTTGGCAGCGCTATTGTCAAAGATTTATGCCAAGACGCCAATTTTGACGTCTCAGTCATAGACCTCAACCAACAAGCCCTGAGCAAATTGGAAGCTGAAGTGCCGGTGAAAGGCATTCAGGCCGACCTGGGACATTCAGAACGTATTCCCGCACTGATTGCCGACGCCGAGCTGGTCGTTTGTGCCGTGCCCGGTTTTATGGGCTTCAAAACGCTGGAGCAGATTATCAAGGCGGGCAAAGATGTGGTCGATATTTCCTTCTTCGGCGAAGACCCGTTTTTACTGGATGAGCTAGCGAAAGAACAAGGCGTTACCGCCGTGGTCGACTGCGGCGTGGCGCCCGGCCTATCCAATGTGATTGCCGGATACGTTGAAACCAAGCTCGACCGGGTGCAGCGCTATCTGTGCTACGTGGGCGGACTGCCACAAGTGCGACGTTGGCCTTTCGAGTACAAAGCAGTCTTCTCGCCCATCGACGTGCTGGAAGAATACACGCGTCCCGCCCGCTTTGTGGAATACGGCCAGGAAGTGGTGCGCCCCGCCCTGTCCGAGGTGGAAATGCTTGATCTACCCGGCGTAGATACGCTGGAAGCCTTCAATACCGACGGCCTGCGCACATTGATAAAAACGCTGGACGCCCCCTTTATGAAAGAAAAGACCCTGCGCTTTCCCGGTCACGCTGATCTGATGCGCGCCTTTAGAGACAGCGGCTTTCTCGACGCCGATCCTGTCACAGTGGACGGGCAGGCGGTCAAACCGCTCAGCCTGACTTCCAGATTGCTGTTTGATCAATGGAAATTGAAGGAAGGAGAAGAAGACTTCACCGTATTGCAGGTAATTCTGGAAGGAGAAAAAGAGGGAAAGACTATTCGCTACACCTACGATCTGCTGGACAAGTACGATCGCGAAACCCATACCACTTCGATGGCGCGCACGACCGGCTACACCTGCGCCATCGCTGTCCGGCAAGTTGCCAATAAGCTCTTCAGCCAGAAAGGTATCCTACCCCCGGAGTTTTTAGGGCGTACGCCCGGCTCCTATGAAAACTTCCTGGCCGAGTACGCCAAACGAAATATCCATCTCACGGAAACGATATCATAAGGGTGTATTCAAAATAACTGGCGCCAGGCGAAAACAAAACTCACGGCTTAGCAAGGCATTTTTTGACACGAATTACCCAAATTTCACGGATTTTGAAGGTACTTTCCTTCTTTTTCCGTGAAATCTGTGGCAAAGGGCGCCAAGAAAATATAAAACTTGGCGCCCTTTGCGGCCTTTGCAAGAGACCTTTTTGGCTCTGGTGAAGCCAGGTCAGGGGCAGAGAATCATAAAATATGGGCCAGGAATTGGCGGGTACGCAACTCTTTGGGGTTAGTAAAGAATTCGTCGGGGGGCGCTATTTCCGCCCAAACGCCGTCAGCCATCAAAATAACACGGTCGGCCACGTCACGGGCAAAGTGCAGTTCGTGCGTAACCACAACCATGGTCATGCCTTCATTGGCCAGTCTCTCCATCACGTCGACGACTTCGTTAATCAACTCCGGGTCAAGCGCCGAAGTCGGCTCGTCGAAAAGCATGATCTTGGGTTCCATACAGAGGGCACGGGCGATGGCGACACGCTGCTGCTGCCCACCCGATAGCCGCGACGGATATTCATCTCGTTTTTCAGACAGACCAACCCAATTCAGCAATTCCTCCGCCTTGTTGATCGCCTCCACTTTAGACATTTTTTTGACGGTGATGGGCGCTTCGATAATATTCTGCAGCGCCGTCAGATGAGGGAAAAGATTGAATTGTTGAAAGACCATGCCCACCTTCTGCCGTAACTCCCGAATGCGCTTGCGCTGATGGCGAAGCGACTCCTCGGCGTTGATTTTCAGGCTATCAATCTCAATAACGCCCGCTGACGGCTCTTCCAAAAAGTTGAGGCAGCGTAAAAACGTACTCTTCCCCCCGCCTGAAGGCCCAATGATCACCAGCACTTCGCGGGGCAGCACGTCCAGATCGACCCCCTTGATAACATGCAAAGGGCCAAAGTATTTATGTAAGTGGCGTACTTTGATGATTGCTTCATTCATATGCTTATCTCCTTTCACCGCGAGCCATATATTCTTCCAGCTTCCCTTGCAGCAGTTGGAAGATCACGGTCAATACCCAATAAAATGCGGCGGCAATGATAAATGTCTCCAAAGATCTGAAATACTGACGGCCCACTTTTTGCGCCCGATACGACAGTTCCCACACGCTCATCAACGACACCAGCGAGGAGTCCTTCATCATGGCAATGAACTGGTTGCCGATGGGGGGAATGACGATGCGAAAGGCTTGCGGTAAAATAATGCGCCGATAAGCCTGCACACGAGACATACCCAGGGCTTCGGCAGCTTCGTATTGACCGATGCCAATGGCCTGAATACCTGCTCGAAAGATCTCGGTCATGTAGGCGCCGTAGTTCACGCCCAGGGCCAAAATCCCTGCCGTGACCGGCTGCAAAACAATGCCCAAACGCGGCAAACCCAGATACCAGATGTAGACCTGTACCAGCAAGGGGGTTCCCCGAATGAGCGAAATATAAAAGCCAGAGATGCCGTTAGCCACAGGACTTTTGGATAAACGCCCCAAAGCGCCAAGCAACGCCAGAACCACCGCCAATACAATGGAAACCAACGAAACGAACACGGTGAGGCCGGAACCCTTCATGATGAAAGGCAGCCAGTGCCGCATAAACGAAATATCCAGATTGAAGCGTCGCAGCACGGAATAGAGAACGACTAAAATCAGGAGCCAAACGCCTGTTGTGAATATTCCCTGGCGCAGTTTTCGCGTCTGTAAGCCAATCATCAGCCTTTCCGACAGGGATGATCCCCCCGGCGACTCATAAAAATCAGCCACTGCTTCGCGCATCAGTACCAGAATCAGTAGCACATACCATAACACCAATGCCATCAAAGGCCAGGCAATTTGTAATTTCAGGCCGATGGAGAGGGGGTAGGTGAGCGTTTCCAGCAGGGGCAGGCCCAGTATCACCACCGGACCTAAAATGTACACGGCCAGGGCCAACAGGTGTCCCCAGGGACGAAACACCCACAATCCCCACAAGGCAATCAGCCCCAGCAGGCCGCTGAAGAGCATCCAATAGATCAGGGTCTCTCCCCATTCCGGTTGCAGCCCGTACTTGGCCCACTCGATGCGGATAACCTTCTGGTTGGCGGTCTCCCACTCCCTGAGCGTGCCGTCTTTTCCGGCGCTGAGGATGGTATTTTTTGCAATGCCAAATGCCACGCCGTTCACGGCGCTCAAGTGACCTTCGTAATAGGCGGTGCCTTTGGCACCCGGCAGTCGCCAACTGCGGACTTTGCTGTCCGCGCCGCCGGACAACATCGCAGTGCCATTTGAATTGAACACCACCGTCGTAACGGTTGCCCAATGCCCGCCCGACTCCCACTTCACCTTGGCATTCTCTAAATCCCAAAAAACAATGGATGTATCGGCGCTGCCCGAAGCCAGTAGCTTGCCATCAGGGCTGAAGGCCAGGGTAGTGACCAGCTTATCGTGTCCCATCCAACGCTCTTCGGCCTTTTTACACGCTTTCTGCGTGACGAAGGTGGGTTCATCTTTACAATAGCCGGTCAAGGTTTGCAACGCTTTGCCGGAGTGCGTATCCCAAAGCTGGATGTCCACACCATCGCTGGCGGCCAGGATCGATCCATCGGGGCCGACGGCAACTGCCAGCCCGACATTCTCGTTCGGGCCGATAGCTTGGAGTATCTTTCCGGAGGTCGCATCAAAAACGCGGATAATGCCATCCTGTCCCACTGTTGCCAAGATTGAGCCATCATCCGACAGATCAATATCATTGATCGGTGCGTCTCCGGCATCGAAATCCTGCCGGACTTCCCAGGCGGCCACATCCCATTTTCGAACTTTCCCATCATGCCCGGCCGAAAAAAGGATGGAGCCATCGGGGCTAAAGGCAACACCGGTGGCAGCCCCGCTGTGAGCCGGCAAGATGCGCATTTTCCAATCCCGTCGCGTATTCCACACCCGCACCGAGCCATCCTCGGCCGCGGCCGCAATCAACCCTCTGGTGGGGCTGACATCCAAATCATAAAACGAACTGACCACCGCCAGGCGAAGCGGACTGCCGGCAAAGTATTGCAAGGCATAGAGCAGGCTCAGGCCAACCGTAATGGCGACCAGAATCAACGCCACCCTCACCGCTTTGGGACGATGATGAATCGCAGATTCATCGTCGGGTAGATTCATAAGCTTTCCTCCTGTTTGTTTGTTCCCTCTCTCTGGCACAACATGCCCTCAACGTGCCAAAGGGGGAAGATGGGGAATTCTCAAATGAGTCAAGTTTTGGGCCACATCCATCCGACGAATCGAATTCGCGCCCGGGGACACTGCTTCCCCAATGTTCCTCTCCCGCGCCGGGACGGGCGGGGGAGGAACATTGGATGTAGGATTGCCGCGTCATAGGTCGGCCAGCGCCAACCTTGCCTTGCTCCTACTCAGTCGAGTCCAAAATGAGAGATATGTCATTCTGGACGAAGTGAAAAATCACTGGTTGCCAAAGGCGAGCTTCTTCGTTTCACTTGATGACAACCATCAAGCCACACCTGACTGGGTACTGCATTGACTCGACGGACATGAGGGTTAATGAGAGGCCTTCGCTGTTTTTATTCCGGCGCCAGCACGGTGGTGTAGTCCAGGCCGTACCATTCCATCGACAAGTCGGTCAAGGTGCCGTCCTCGTGCATCACGGTGATGATCTCGTTCAACTTCGCCAGCAATTTGTCCGAAGGCCCGCGGCTCTTATCCAGGGCAAAGGCCAGGGGTTCGTAGAAAGCCGG